>JACAFF010000018.1 GCA_013388455.1 Nitrospirota bacterium | reverse complement strand
TAATTCCCGGGGCAGCAAGGTCATTAATTTGAATAAAACAGTCATAGCAATTCCCACAGTAGAGCTTATCAGGATAAGGGCATCTTTCAAGTTTCTGTCTGAGTAGGTGGGTATAAAAACTATATGAAAAGGTTTGAGTTCGATGTTTTTATTTCCAATAGAAACAATTCCTTCTTTTAATCTTATGCTGATAAAAGGCTGTGTTAGCGCCGTATCAATCTCTTTTTGTCCTTCCTCAACAAGCTTTCTAAAACTTTTATCGTTGAGGGGTATTTTTTCCCTGAGTATAATAAAAGGCAGTTCTGCAAGGAATATCTCCGCATCTTTTGTATGGAGTTCTTTTGCATCTTTTTTAAAGACTTTATTTTTCTTTGGCTTGTAATAGAAATCTGGATTAGATTCAAATTCTGGTGATACCAGCACATGATAAAGCTTATCCCATGGTCTTCCAAATAGCTGGAGGGCACTGCCTAAATAAAAGCTCATAGTTTTTCTTCCACCAGCAAGAGAGCAATGAAGTCTTGTAGAGTGTTCAGATGCTTTTTCCTTGATAAATTCTGTGATGAAATCACCAAGACATTCGTTTTCCTGTCCGTTTCTTACATCATCAAGTTCATTGCCTTTGCTGTCTTTTACCACGATTATGGAATCTTGATTTAGCAAAGATTCCTGTATGCCGAATTCTTTGCAGAACTCTGAAAATCTTCCGGAATCAATAAGGTTTTTCCTAATAAGTTTCTTTCCATGAGAAGTTGTAATAACAAAGATTTCTTCTGGGTAAACTGGAGGCTTTTTATGGATTAAGGCATAGATAGTTTCTGTTATTATTTGTGGTGTGGTTCCAGCTACAAATATAAAGACTTCTTTGAATTTTGACTCTTTCATAAGTCAAGCTTAAACCTTTTACAATATCCCTTCAAGGAAAACAATATTGTGGCAATGTTTTCTTTGAAAAATCCCCCACGCCCCCCCTTTTCTAAAGAGAAGTAATTATTTGTCTTTCGTTATCTCATACTTCCCCAACCCAAATGCTGTCCCTTTTCCGATATGCAGAATTTCACCTGCTTTAATCAACGGCATAAAATGGCCTATTTTTCCCTCAAATTTTATTTCTCCCACAAACCCTCCCATCTTGAGCCTTGTCTCCTGCCTCCCTGAATACCGCTGCCACTCATGCCATTTCAAATCACGCTTTTTGACTTTCACATCTTTAGCCCTTTCGATCAGTCTTTTGAAATCCCATCCAGAAGGATCGCCATTGCAATGGAAATAGAAGAGGAGTGAAAGTCTTCTTAGAAGATTTCTCATGAAGATATGGAATTCGAGGTCGCGGGTGAGGTGGTTGTCATAGAGAATTCTTGTTGGCGTTAAAAAGGAAATAGAGATTGCTTCGTCGTTCTGATTTACATCGGAACTCCTCGCAATGACATTCTCTATGTTTAAATGCAGCGATGAAGTTCTAAACGTCTTGAGGGTTTTGGTTTCGGAATCATAAATTAACTTTCCATCACAACTGACATCTTTTAACTCATACTTGGCCTTGCCCTTTCCTATCCCAATCCTTCCAAGTTCATCAAAGGTATAAATAAAATATGGAAGATAATCTATCGCTCTTCCGATCAAGGTAAGGCCGAAATTTATTTCATCTCCCGGTTTAAAGCCCCTTCGTTTTTCCTGCGGAGGTTCGATAACAAAAGGATGAGGGGCTGCTTTATACTTCCGCATTATTTTCGTATCCGATGGTGGAGGGGTTTCAAAGACATAGGAATAGACGCATTTTTCTTTAAGCAAACAGTCCAAACATTCTTTGTCTTTTATGGCACAGACAACTCGCTTGAAGGTATATCCAAACCCACCTCTAAAAGTCGAGCCTTTATAAACAGGAAGTACAAGCGATTCTTTTGTATTTAATTTAAAAATAAAATGAGCGTATTGGATATAATCGGTTTTGGTTTTATTCACAACCAATGCACCTCCGAAAAACAGCAAAATCCTACTATAAAAACAAAAAATCTATATTTTAATTTTATATTCTTTTATTTTTGCACGGAGTGTATTTCTGTTAATCCCAAGAGTCTTTGAGGCTTTAATCTGATTGAAACCGGTCTCTTTTAATACTATTGCGATGAGTGATTTTTCCACTTCAGACATGACAGATGAATGAATATTGCAATTTTTAAGTTCTGTCATTTCTTTTAAATAGCGTTTAAGTTTCATCTCTAAAAATTCTTCCAAAGAATATTGACCAATGTCATCTATTATCAGGTCTTTTCTGGTAATAATCGGACCACAAGAAAGAATAGATGCCTTCTTTATAGTATTTTCAAGCTCGCGAATATTTCCAGGCCAGTCATGTCTTTGAAGGAAATTTCGTGCATCCTTTGAAAATTGCTTTGTTTCTAAATTAAATTTTTTAATATTTTCTTCAAGAAAATACTCAGCAAGATTTAAGATGTCTTCTTTCCTCTCTCTCAGTGCTGGTATTCTAATATAAGCATTATTGAAAATAGCTGAAAGTGATTCCTGCATTTGTCTTCTTTTAATCATCTCCGGTAAACTTTTACTTGATGCACAAATTATCCTTACATCAAAATCAACTACATTATTTTCGTCAATAGATTTATTTTTTATAAAACTAATAAGTTTATCCTGGAGGTTAAAATCCATTTCTTCTATACAATTTATATAAAGCGACCCTCCATTCGCCTCTTTCAATTTACTTTTATTTCCAAATAATTCAACCTCAATTAACTCTTTTGGAATAGCATTAAGGTCAATCGTAATAAAAGGATTCTTAGATCTTAAACTATTAGAGTGTATTGATTTTGCAACAATTTCTTTATATGTTCCATTTTCACCAGATATAAAAACATGGGAATTTTTTCCACTAAATTTTTTTATCTGTTGAAAAACCTTAATCATTTTGAGACTCATTCCCATAATTTGAGGAAATTTATCTGCTACTTCAATATTCAAATAAAACTCCTTCTAAATTTTTTATTTTATGAAATTATTAGGTTAGAACCTTTATCATAAAGATAATTATTCTACTACGTTTAGAATAGCAATGAATTTATCATAATAAGATAAATTTTGCAAGAAGTTACATTGACAGAATGAAATCGAAATTGTTAAAATTTATATCAACTTTTGAATAGGGAGGAGGGGTATATGGATGCCCTATGTAAGGGTTCGTGAGAGTGACTCTTTCGAAAATGCTCTCAAAAAGTTTAAAAAACAATGTGAAAAAGAAGGAATACTCTCAGAAATAAAGAAAAGAGAGCATTACGAAAAGCCAAGCGTTAAAAGGAAAAAAAAGGCGCTCGCTGCTCGTAAAAAAGCTCTAAAGAAAATTAGAATGGCGGTCAAATAATGTCCCTCTTGCAAAAAATTGAAGATGATTATAAGACTGCATTAAAAACATCGGACAGTTTAAAGGTTTCTGTTTTAAGAATGCTGAAGGCTTCTTCAAAGAACAGGCAGATAGACAAAGGTAAAGAATTATCCGATGAAGATATAATTGATGTCATTTCATCTCTTTGCAAACAGAGAAAAGAATCTATAGAAATGTTTTCAAATGGAGGGCGAGAGGATTTAGCCAAAAAAGAAAGTCAGGAACTTGCTATACTTCAATCATATTTACCAAGACAACTTTCTCCTGAAGAAATTGACAAAATTATCCTTGAATCTATAAAAGAAACATCTGCTCAAGGTTTGAAAGATTTAGGTAGAGTTATGCGTATAGTAATGTCACGTGTTAAGGGACTCGCTGACGGTAAAATTGTTAATCAAAGGGTTAAAGATCTCTTAACAGGCACATGAATTTAAGAAATTTTTACAATAAAGCCATTGAGACAGGAATTCAAAATGACCCCCGTGGTAAAGATGTGGTTATCAGGGAACTGAAGAGGAAGAAAAAACAATACGAAACTCTCAATGAGGATGAACGTGAGTTTTATGATAAGGAATCCATAAAGAATCCATATCCTGACTCAAGAATTTTATATGGTTCTGGTGAAGAGAATGTTCAAAGCATTCTCGTGGGTATCGATATTGATGTGGGTGAGATTTTGTTGGCCGAAACCCTGCGTTCTAAAGGCAAAAAGATAGATCTTATACTCTCACATCATCCTTCTGGAAGAGCCTATGCAGACCTTTATACTGTTATGCAGATGCAATCTGATATATTGAATACCTTTGGAGTACCTATAAATGTTGCAGAAGGACTCATGGAAAACAGGATTAAAGAAGTCGAAAGGAAATTAATGCCTGTTAATCATTCAAGGGCAGTTGATGCAGCGAGACTCCTTGATATTCCATTCATTTGTATTCATACTCCAGCAGATAATATGGTAGCAAGTTATCTTCAGAAACTTTTAGATAATGATAAACCGTATCTTTTGTCTGATGTTCTCGATATACTTAGAAATATCCCTGAGTATAAATATGCATCTGCCAATAATGTTGGTCCGAAGATAGTTCTTGGGACAAAAGAAAGAAAAGCAGGAAAGATATTTGTTGATATGACTGGTGGAACAGAAGGTGCAAAAGATATATTTGAAAGCCTTACAAACAGTGGTGTTAACACTATTGTTGGAATGCATATTAGCGAGGAACACCGTAAAGAAGCTGAAAAACAACACATCAATGTTATTGTTGCAGGACATATTTCAAGTGACAGCCTCGGACTAAACTTACTTATAGATGAAATTACAAAAGATGATTCAATCGACATTATTGAATGCTCTGGATTCAAAAGATTCAGTCGAATTTCAAGAGCAGACTGAATGAAGATTGATAGATTACTCGAAGAAATAAAATCTAAAATAGATATCGTTGAATTCATCTCTGATTATGTAACTTTAAAAAAGTCCGGTCAAAATTATAAAGGTCTCTGTCCTTTCCATTCTGAAAAAACGCCTTCTTTCATGGTAAATCAATCAAAACAGATATTTCACTGTTTTGGATGTGGAATTGGAGGTGATGTTATAAGTTTTTTAATGAAACACGATAATATTTCATTTATAGAAGCTATTCGATATATTGCGAAAAAGGCTGGTATAAAGCTAACAGAGTTAACTTTCCAAAAAGGTAATATTTCTGAAAAACGCAATATGATAATAAAGATAAATGAAGATGCACTCGGTTTCTTTATCAAAAATTTGAAAGGTTCTGAAATTGCAAAAAAATATTTACTTGAACGAGGGATTAATGATGAATATATTGATAAATTTCATTTAGGTTTCTCGCCTGATTCGAGAAATAGTCTCTGTAGATATCTTAATAAAATGGGGTATTCAGACACATCTATTAGAGAGGCAGGACTTGGTACCATTGATGAAAAAGGATACAGGGATCTTTTCAGAAAACGTATTATATTTCCTATCTATAATCTACAGAATGATCTTATTGCCTTTGGTGGTAGGGTTTTGGATAATACTCTTCCCAAGTATCTGAATACACCTGAGACTGAAATATTTAGAAAAGGTGAAATATTGTATGGCCTTCAACTGTCAAAGGAGGATATAAGAAAAAAAGGTTATGCAATAATCGTTGAGGGATATCTCGATGTGATAGTAAGCCATCAATACGGTTTTCAAAATACTATAGCCCCTCTTGGCACTGCATTAACAGCAAAACATTTACAGAAACTGAAGTTATTCTGTAAGAAAACAATATTAGTTTTTGATTCAGATGAAGCTGGAATAGCTGCAGCAAGAAGGTCTCTTCCTATTCTTGCTGAGAGCGACTTCAGAACAAAAATTCTACTTCTTCCTAAAGGTGAAGACCCTGACTCTTTTCTTAGAAAAAATGGTAGCCAGTCCTTTAATAAAATGATATCTAATTCAATGTCAATGATAGAATTTATCCTTAAAAAAATTAAGGGGGATAAGATTGATAAAATACGTGAGTTGCTCAGCATTATTACAGTCATGAAAGACGCAATACTGGCAGATGAATACTTAAGGGAATTATCTGACATATCACGTATAAATGAAACGATATTGAGAAATGAATTGAACAAATTAATTAAAAAACCTATCAAGGATTTACGATCAACAGGTATTGGAAAACCTTTAAAAAGAAACTATTTAAAAGAAGAATATATTCTCTTAAGTGCACTCATAACATATCCAGAAAAAGCTCCTGTTATATTTTCAGAATTGAATATTAATGCCATTCAGACCGATTTGATTAAATCTATTTTTGAAAAAATCAAGTCTCTTTCAGACAATTTTTCAGTAACCACTTTACTTGAAAAAGCTGATGAATCAGAAAAATTTCTGATTACGGAACTTTCATGTAATCCTGGCTTTGATTTAGAACACGTTGACAGGAACATTCAAGATTGCCTTCGAACAATCAAACAACGCATGATAAAAGAGCAACAAAAGTGGGGTGAGGAAAAAGGGGATATTGTATTGCTCAATTCTCTCTTAAAAGAGAAACGCAAACTTATTAAGGCTGAGATATGATAGAACGCTTCCATGACTTTTTAAATCAAGAATATACTGAAGAATATAACGAAGAAAAAGAGACATCAGATTTTATAATAGAGATGTCAGATGAAATATACGAAAAAGAAGAAGATGGTGCCAAACTAATTGAAGATGAAAAAGATCCTGTCCGTATCTATCTAAAAGAAATGAGCTCCGTTCCCCTTCTTACACGTGAAGAGGAAATCGAAATTGCAAAAAAAATAGAAGAAGCTAAAGAGAAAATATATAAAACGATTTTTTCTCTACCATTTGTCTTGAATAAAATAATAGAACTTGGAAATCTTTTCAAGATTGGTGAAGCTCCTGTTAATGACATTATACAGAATAGCGAGGAGGAGACTGAAGAAGAACTACTATTATTGAAAAAAAGATTCATAGAGAATACCAAGAAAATACAGGTCCTCTTTAAAAAGAAATTGCAATATCTTTGTAAATTAAATGATAGTTTATCTCAGAATAAAATAAATAAACCTGTTAAGAATAGGTCTTTATATTCCAATAACTATCAAAATTTCTTAAAATTGTTAGATAGAATTGATTGCTGCTTACTCGATAAAGTTCATGAGCTCAATCTTAAAGAAGAAGTTATAACAGCATTTTCAAATGAATTAAAACGCTCTGTTGCAGAAATAGAGGCTTTTCAGAGGAAAATTGCATTTCTAAAGAAAAAATCAAAATCTCTAACCTCAGCTATTAAAAAAGAGATTAGATTATACAAGGGCATTATTAATAAAAAAGAAATCTTATACAATATGACATTCGCAGATATGAAAAAAGCTTTGAAGGTTATTATAAAGGGTGAGAAGGAAGTATATAAATCAAGAAAAGCTATGATAGAAGCTAATCTGCGACTTGTTATAAGCATTGCAAAGAGATATCTTGGCAGAGGTTTGAGTTTCTCTGATCTCATTCAGGAGGGTAATAGTGGTCTAATGAGGGCTGTAGATAAATTTGACTATAAAAAGGGCTACAAATTCAGCACATATGCAACATGGTGGATCAGACAGGCAATAACAAGAGCACTTGCAGATCAATCAAGAACAATAAGGCTACCAGTTCATATGGTCGAAACAATCAATAAAATTATGAGAGTGATACGTAATTTCGTTCAGGAATTTGGAAGAGAACCAACTTCCAATGAAATTGCTGAAAAACTACAAATAGAAGTAGAAAAGATAGATGGTATACTAAAGATATCTAAAGAACCAGTCTCCCTTGAAACACCTATTGGTGAAGAAAACAGTCATCTTAGAGACTTCATTGAGGATAAAACTATACTTTCTCCACTTGATATTGCTATACAAGATGATATGAAGAAAAAAATAGACGAAGTCCTCAGTTCTCTATCTTTAAAAGAAGAAACCATTATAAGAAAGAGGTTTGGAATTGGGATTGAACTTCCTAAAACTCTTGAGGAAGTCGGAACTGAATTTGATGTTACCCGTGAAAGAATAAGACAGATAGAGTCAAAAGCTATCAGAAAGTTGAAACATCCTTCAAGAAGCAAATGGTTGAAAGAGTTTATCGAAAAATCTTGATAAAAAATGTAATTGAGTTTATATTAAAAATTCATAATTTATAAGTTATATACCCTTTTAAACTAATTATAGTGCAAAATTTCAATAAGGGCCCATAGCTCAGTTGGTAGAGCTACCGGCTCATAACCGGTTGGTCCCAGGTTCGAGTCCTGGTGGGCCCACCAATGGTGTGATAATGAATGAAGAACTTAAACATCTAATAGAATTACAGCAAATTGATACTAAGATACTCGGAATAAATCACATACTGGATCAAATTCCCTTCAAGATTAAAGAGGCTGAATCTCCTCTCAAAGAATTAAATCTCAGCTTTGATAATATTAAACAGAAACTTCAGGCTCTCGAAAAGAAGAAACGAAATAAAGAAATAGAATTAGACAATATTAATGATAAAATCAGTAAAGTAAAATCCCGCATGAGCGAAATAAAAACTAATAAAGAATATCAAGCATATCTTAAAGAAATTGAATCTTTTGAAAAAAATCGTTATCAAATAGAAGATGAAATCCTTAATATTATGGAAGAAATAGATATTACTGCAAAAAATGTAAAAATAGAAGAAGAAAAAATAAGAACTGAAAAAGAGAAAATAGAAAATCTGAAGAAAAAACTTACAAATGAAAAGTCAGAGATTGAGAAAGAACTATTAAGCATACGAGAGATGAGATCAAAAATTGCTGAGAAACTTGATAAAGAACTCTATGATACTTACATAAATCTTCTCGAGACATATAATGGTATGGCAGTAACAGAAGCGAAGGAAGAAATCTGTCAGGGCTGTAATATGAATATTCCACCCCAGCTTTTTGTGGAATTGAAGAAGAATGATGAAATAATATATTGTCCACAATGCCGTAGGATACTGTTTTATAAAAATACAAATTGATTCTTCTCTATACTTCCAAAAATTAAACAATTGTTATATAATAATAAAACTTTATTATAAGTCAGGGCAGGATGAGTGGTTACCCTGTCTTTTTAAAGCTTTGCTAACAGGTAATAAGTGCTATTTGATATAAACCATAAGACTTTAGAATAGACAGGGAGGAAAGTCCGAGCTCAAAAGGGCAAGGCGGTCGTTAATTGCGACTGGGGTTAACCCAAGGAAAGTGCCACAGAAAGGGAAACCGTCCCAGCTTAAGTTGGGACAAGGGTGAAAAGGTGAGGTAAGAGCTCACCAGTTGAGATGGCAACATCTCAAGCTTGGTAAACCCCGCCTTGAGCAAGGTCGAATAGGTTCCGTTTTGAGAAGTGCCCCTTCGAATTCCCTGACTAATTAAGGGGAAGACGGAACGGGTTATGACCGCATGAGTCTAATGGAAACATTAGACCTTAGATGAATGACCACTTTTAACAGAACTCGGCTTACATCCTGCTCTGAAAATAATTGGAGGATCTAAATGGAAGATCATAAACTGAAAGTCTTTTGCACTGTTGCTGAGACTAAGAGTTTCTCTAAAACCTCTGAAATTATTCATTTAACACAGCCTGCTGTTAGCCTTCAGATTCAGGCACTTGAGGAAAAGTATGAAACAAAACTCTTTGATCGTTCATCCAGTACTGTAACACTTACTCCTGCCGGTGAGATTCTTTATAAATATGCAAAAGAGATTCTATCATTATATTCATCTGCAGAAAAATCTATTGGAAAACAGACAGGAATAGTTAAAGGAAGTTTAACAATAGGTGCAGGTTCAAATATAGGAAACTATATCCTTCCCAGTGTTATCACTGACTTCAGAAAAACGCATCCAAAGATAAAGATTTATCTTATTGTTAGTAATACAAAAAGAGTCATAGAGCATCTCAACTCAGGCAGTATAGATGTAGGCATTGCAGAAGGCGATGTATCCAGACAGAAAATGGTCTTAAAAAAGCTCATTTCCGACGAATTGCTATTAATTGCTCCTCCTGATCATCCTTGGTCAAAAAGAAAAGAGGTATCTCTTCCAGAACTTATAAAGGAACCTTTTATATTTCGTGAAGCTGGTTCCGGAACACGACAGATCATTGAAAAATTTCTTGCAAAACATGGAGTCACTCCACAGGATATGAAAATATCTGCAATACTTGGAAGTACAGAGGCGATAAAAGATGCTGTTGAAAACGGTCTTGGAGTTTCTATAATCTCACGATGGGCTGCACGCAAAGAGATCAAATACGGAACACTTCGTCTTCTTAACTTAAAAGAGGAAAAGATGGTTAGAGATTTTTATGTTATCTCTAAGAAAAATTCTATTACTTCAAATGCATTTGATGAATTTCTTACATTTTTGAAATCTTACCCCTTTGATAAACTTTTACAATAACTCTTTAACCCAAATAATGTAGATATTTCTCGAAAATTTCCTTAACTCGATACATCCCCCTTTATTTCTCACAACCTCTGCATTATTCTAATAGAATTTTTTGGTTTAAAGTTTATCTCGGAAGATACGGTAATCAATATCCTGAAATATCTTATCCTGCTCTTCTATCTCTTCAAGACGCCTTTCTGATATTTCTCCATTAATTATTGAATGATATAGATAATTAAATCTGCTTATATGTTGCTCAAACCTTTTGCAAGCATAGTCTTTTGCGTTGTTTGTTTTCATCATGAATATCCAATCGCTATGTTGTGAAAGTAGAAGTTCTCTTGCTGCTTGATTGATAGCCCTATGAATAAGATTAGTGGACTTCTTAAATCTATCTGCAAGTTGTTGCATTCTTTCTGTTGCCATAAATATATGCCGGTAGACATAGTCATTAGAGGGATTAAGCCATACCCGCGAGTATCCCTTATCTCCCCAGCTTGATAAATCAGGATTACTTAACTGCAAATACCGAGCCTGTTTATAAATTGAAGCAAGATATTCAGAAGGATTGATCATTTTAAAATTTCTCTCGGGGAGGTTTATTTTTCTTAATATTGAATTAAGCCAATCAATACCTTCAAACCACCAGTGTCCAAAAAGTTCTGCGTCATACATTGCTGTAATAATCGGCTTGATATTCATTTTTGTAAAGAGCAATTCAACCTGTCGATCCCTGCTAAAAATAAAATGATCTGCATGCCCTGAAACCTTCTGTTTCGCTCTTCTGATAATATAGGGTTCTTTATAATTCGTTTTCCCCGTTATTCTATAATATTTGAGACCTGTATAGGTTTTTGCTCCATAAGGTTCAAGAAACGATTTTACATAGTCTTTATTGATATCAAATCCTATGTCTCTATAAAAATCTCTGTAATAAAAGTCTCCTGGATAACCGTGAAAAGAGGACCAAACCTGCTTTGAAGTTTCAAAATCTCTACCAAAAGCATAAATATTTGAGGGACATCGTATTGGTGCATAAACGCTGAATTTAGGTTTAGGAATTGAATTGAGTATACCATGGGTATCAAGGAAATAAAATTTTATCCCTTCTTGCTTAATATATCTTTCAAAATCAGGTGCATATCCGCATTCAGGAAGCCACATTCCCTCAGGATTGTTTCCGAAATTTTTCCTGAATTGATTTACTCCCTGTTTTATCTGTGCTCTGACCGCAGTTGGATATAGAGATAAATTTGGTAAAAAAGCATGGGTTGCAGCAGTAGATAGGAATTCTACTTTTCCTGAATCGGACATTGCCTTAAATGCAGTTATAAGATCTTTTTTATAAACATCTTCATAGAGACGTTTAATCAATTTAAATCGATTATGATACATTTTTACAACAGGTTCGAAATGTATATCTCCTTTCACTCTATAAAGTTCCTTTTCAGATAATTCTTCTAATCTTTCAATATGCCGTTTAAATCTTTCCCTGAGAAGAGAATCATTAAACATTTCAATAAGAGTCGGACTAATAGATATGGTAATCCTGAAATCGATACTATCATCAATTAGATTTTCAAGCATATTGATTAATGGTATGTAAGTTTCATGGATAGCTTCATAAAGCCAGTTTTCCTCCAGAAAATACTCATACTCAGGATGCCTTACATAAGGCAAATGGGCATGTAGAACGAGACAGAAAAATCCCTTAATCATAAACGATAATTCCTTCCTTCTTCACTCTGGTACCATCTTTAAAAAATAAATAGAAATTGCTCCGAAAATTAGCGGTAAAGACCACGAGGATACTACTGCTGGAATTATTCCTGCATATCCAAGTGAGAGCATAAATGTATATCCAAGCCAGTATATAAAGCTAATCCCTAAACCGACTCCTGCGGCAAATAAACCGCCACCTATTTTTTTCGTTACAGAAAGAGATAGTCCAAGGATCAATAAAAAGAAGTTTATGGAGGGATAGGAGATTTTAGAATACATGTCTACAAATAGCTTCTTATCTTGAATTCCTAAAGCTCCTAATCTGTTTATATATCTTCGTAATTCGATGACACCCATGTCCTCAGGCTTTTTTATTCCTTCACTGAAAATGTCCGGGGATTCAAGACCCTGATAATCCATTTCTTTCAAGTGTTCAATTTCATTTTTTTCAACATTATATATATTAATATCTTTAAGAATCCACATTCCCTCAATACCTTTTTCAACCCATTCAGCACTTTCTGCCTCTATCCGCTGTTTCAGTGATGATTCTCCAATTATGAAAATGCTCATATTTTTAGCTAACCTTTTCTCAGGAATATAAAGCTCAATTCTTATCAGAGACCCATCTTTCCCTCTTAGCCAGAGTTTGCCTTCCTTAAATGCAATCTTTCTCTCTTTATTCTTCAGCGTATTTTTTAATTCATTAAGCCTTTCTGAAAAATTGGGGACTATAATTTCTCCTACTATAAATGCAAAAATAGTTGTTAGAATGCCAAATAAAAGAAAAGGATAAAAAAGATTCTTAATTTTACCTCCTATTGCTTTGAAAGCAACAATCTCATTATTACGCGCTGCTTGACTGAAAATAAATAAACTGCAGATGAGCATGGACATTGGCAAAAGATAATAAAGAAATTTCGGAAAATTAAGAAATGCATACCATATTAAGATTGTGATAGAGGGCTTGCCCGGCATGAAATCATCAATTTTATCTACAAGGTCAAGTAAACTAAATATTATTGCGAGACCAAAAGCAATGATTCCTAAGATTTTTAAAAATTCTTTTATATAATATTGTTGTATCTTCTTCAACGTTTACTTTCCTTATTTATAAGAAATAAAGCAATTATACTGATTAAAATAGTAGGAATCCATGCACCTACATAATGCTCAATCTTTCCTGCTTTAACAAGATTTTCACAATAAATAAGCAACATATAGTATGCAGTGAAAACTGTTAGTCCTATAGTTAATCCTCCAAGTCTACCAGATTTTCCAGCCATCATTGAAAGTGGAGGTCCGAAAAAAATCAGAACAATACATAAAAACGGTAGTGACAATCTTCTGTGGAGTTCAAGATAAAGGTTAATTATACTACTATGTTTTTCAGTATTTTTAATATTTTTAATTATTTCATATGGAGTATATTCCGCATTTTTTTTTGACGGTGTTTCAGATTCAAAATTTAGAACCATATTGTATTTTTGAAAAAATATCTCAGTAGTAGTATTCAGTCTTCCCATGTGGATATATCCGTTCTTCAGAAAAAAGTTTATACGATACCCATCTTTAATAAAAATCTTTCCATCTTTTGCAATAAGTATTTTAGGTTCACTCTTATTCCTGCTGTCATAAATGAATATGTCTTTAAATTCGTTTTCTGACGTCTTTTCCCTCACCGTAATCATCATATCTTTAAAATATGTATGAAATCCGCCTTCTGTAATCGCAAGAGGCGTTCGCACTTTTATAATATTTGTAACTTCTTCCCTTAATTTAATACTGCTTTTTGGGCCGATATAAATACTAACAGCGATATTGAAAATAAAACATATAAACCCGAGCATAAATACTGGCAATGAAAGTCCCTTGAAATCCATTCCACTATTCTTTAGTATCACAATTTCGGTGTCTATGTTCAGACGGCCATATACAAGGAGTGTAGAGAGAAGGAGAGACATAGGCAGAGTAAGTAAAAATAACTGAGGCTGAATGTAAAGAATAATCTTTGCTATATCAAATATCGACGTCCCTAAGCCTGAGAGAAACCTGCTTAATCTAAGCAGTTTCTCCATCATGAGAATAAAATTAAGGACACTGAAGCTGAGGATAAAAGTGATGATTAATTCTTTTAATATAGATTTGTGTATTATTTTCATATATAAGTTTATGATAAAACTATTTTATCATAAACTTATAGGACAAACTCTTAATCCAAAATGCAGAACAGCAGAAATAAATACTATGTATTTGGTATTTGTAGGTTATCAAGAGGAGGAAGTCCCTCATCAATATAACTCAATAATTTTATAAACTCTTGAAGAACTTCCCTATCTTTTTCTGACATATCAAGAAACTCGATACCTAAATCATAGTGTTCTGTTTCTTCAATCTTTACAGGGATACATGAAGCAATTCTTCCAGTAAATTTTATTGATTTATCTTCTGACAGGTCTACTTCCATTGGTAATCTGGTTTCAGTTTCCAGAGGCATATTACTCTCTAAAAGCAACCCTCCAAGGCTTAGTTTTTTCACTTTATAGTTTTCAAAAGTATTCAAAATTGCTTTATCCGGATTATCAATACGAACTCTAACATGTAGCCTTAGACCATCTACTCCAAATACATCTACATATTTCTCTTCGTAGAGTTTATGTTTATCAATAAAAGCTGCTATCTCCTTTATTTTTTCATCATTAAGTTGTGTGAATTTCATTCCTGCAGTATAAATAGGCACAATATCACCTTTAGGCCCAACCTTACTTCCGGATATCATAGACCATACAACCATTGCCTTAACATTAATAACCCTTCCTTTATTCTCCATAGTGAGTAAATATTCACTACCCAGATTCAGTCTTCTGTCAACTTTCAGAGATACACCACCAACACTAATGTCAATTATCTGCACCTCGCTGGCGAGAATCATCTTGCTATTAATTTCCATCACATCTACTAAATATCTTTTGTAACGTCTTTTGTCATGCATAGCTAATCTGATAGTATTTTATGCTTTATAGAATTGCAATATATTATAACTTTAATTATTTAAATAATGTATCAATATTTTTTTACTTTTAGTATGTATTTACTTCTGTTTGACCTTTAAGAATACAGAAATTTAGCTCCAGCGATAATAATGGGAATTTAAGTCTTTGGTGGAGCTGATCGGGATCGAACCGACGACCTCTTGAATGCCATTCAAGCGCTCTCCCAACTGAGCTACAGCCCCATCTTGTAAATTAAGATATATAAATTAACACATTTCCACTTACCCTGACAATAGAACCCTATCACAAAATCTGCTGATTGTCTGGTTTTTATTAAATATCGACAATTTAATCAAATCTGCTTTTGAAAATTATCAAAAAGGAATTATGTAATTACAAGAGTTGCAGAAGAACTTCAAAAATTAGTCTTATCCAGAAAGTAACTACATTTTTTTTAAAAATATTTTTGCTATTTTTTTAAGATTTATATATAATTTTTCTATTCTGAGTTGACCATGACAAACAAACGAAGACATAAGAGATTTCCACTTACAGGCTCTGCTGTCCTCACATTTTCTGGTATCGGAAATGATGAAAAGATTAATACAATAATCAGCGATATCTCTCTTTCAGGGATTGGATTGTATTCGGATATTCCCCTAAAAGACAACGCAGATGTTTCAGTCGAAATAAAATTTATAGCTACAGACGGTTTAATAAAAACTGATTTTATTCAAGGCCATATTGTTTATGTTAGAAAATTTGGAGATATGTATTTTTTAGGCATACAGTTCCATAATGAAATCAACGAATCAAACCAACCTTATCTTAATGAACACTTACAGAAACTTTACTCTCTAAATTATTAAGAGCCTGTCGGACTTATGACAAAAATTTCGCCTAAATTATATGAAACGTTTTTTATATTTATTGTATCAATCAAAAAAATCATCTTAAATAATTTTTAGCAGCCAGATTACCTCATAAAATAGAGGGACACACTACACCATTTGTTTATTCAGTTGCCATCTTAAGATTCCATAGCCGTTTGAAGTTATACGCCATCGTTACCAGTTTCTACTCGCCAGCTACCTTTTCCAGTCCCCTCAGCAAAAACTGCCTGAACCCCATGCACTGTTTAATTATCCCAAACACAGGCTCCACTGTCTTCTTCCTCCGTGCATTCAATGCCCGCCCAATCTCCGTTTCAAGCTTTTCCTTCATCCGCTTCAACCACTGGGCCTTAACCGCACGAGCCTTTCTTTTTAATGCCTTCTCTGGCCGGTTAATCATACCTCTTCGGGTGTTAGAATAATGTTGTGTCTAAGAGTAGAAAAATAAGAGGAGGATACAAGTTGGATCAAAAGACATTTGAAACAATCAAAGACAAAGCTATTGAAACAATATTGAGCAAACATT
>JACAFF010000017.1 GCA_013388455.1 Nitrospirota bacterium | reverse complement strand
TGAAACAGGGAAAGTGGAAAAATCCGGTTCCTATACTAAGGGCAAAGGCATATGACCTTTTGCAACTTTTTAATATCAAATTCTACAAGGAGACACAAAATTCTTGATAAGTCTCTCTTTTTCATAGGCTTCAGTTGAATCTCCTTTCTAAATGTCACGATTTATTAAGGATATCCGAAGCCTTCTCTTTTTACAGGTATTTTAGGCCATTACCTTAATTCTATATAAACTTCTTACCATCATAAAAAAGAAAATGGATTAAAAAGTATAATATAACATGAAGGTAAAGAAGAAACGAAAAGGCTTAAATCTTGTTGCTCTGATATTTTTTATTCTGGTTGCTGTGCTCTATCTTATAAATGAAAAGTATCCTCTTAAAAGCAAATCGGAAGAACCTTACGTTTCAGTTATAAAAGTTTATGATGGTGATACTGTGAGTGTTAAAGTTGACAGGAAACAGGAAAAGATTAGACTTATAGGCATTGATGCCCCTGAGATGGGGCAAGAACCATGGGGAGAAAATGCAAAGAGATATCTGGAGAACCTGTTGGATTCATCAGATTGGGAGATAAGACTGGAATACGACATAGAAAAGAGAGATCAGTATAATCGTCTTCTTGCTTACATCTGGACGAAGGATAACAAAAATGTGAATCTTTTGATGTTGAAGAGTGGTTATGCAGTGCTTTATACATTTCCACCAAATGTAAAATACGTCGAGGAGTTCAGAGTTGCACAGAAAGAAGCAAGGGAAAAAGAAATTGGTATATGGAGTACAGAGGGGCTCAAGGAACTACCACAAAATTACCGGAAAGAACATCCAAGATTTTAATCATTTCAAAGGTGTAATCCTGTATTTCTCCAGGATTTCACATACTTCGTCAACATCGTCTACAATCGAAATTAAATTGAGGTCCTGAGCTAAAATAGCATCATTCTTGATAAGGGTAGACTTTATCCAATCGATAAGGCCTTTCCAGTATTTTTTACCAAAAAGGATGATAGGAAATTCACCAATCCTTTTTGTTTGTTTAAGTGTGAGTGCTTCGAACAGTTCATCCATGGTTCCAAAACCACCCGGGAAAATAATAAAAGCCTGAGAATATTTGACAAACATGAGTTTTCTTATAAAGAAATAGCGGAATGTCAAAGTCAAATCCTGGTATTTATTTGGATGTTGCTCTAACGGGATTTCTACATTTAGTCCGATAGATTTACTTTTCCCCTGTTTTGCTCCTTTATTTGCTCCTTCCATAATCCCCGGCCCTCCTCCAGTTATTACAGCAAACCCTGTGTCTGAAAGTTTCTTCCCGAGTTCAACAGCTTTTTTGTAATAAAAAGAGCCGGATTTCATCCGTGAACTACCGAAAATTGCAACGGCTGATTTAATGTCACTAAGAGTCTCAAACCCTTCCACGAGTTCTGATTGAATTTTAAAAACTCTCCATGTTTCTGAATGCTTTAAATCTTCCATTTAAATCTCCTTTTGAATTGTAAATGAATTATATAACAAACAGTCATTATCATTAAGTTTAGGATATAATAAACTTCAAGAAAACAAAAGGAGCAGTTATGGTAATCTGGATTCTAAGTATCATTATTGGTTTACTTTTAATCTGGACAATTTATATTTATAACACGCTTATTGCACTTAAAAACGAAGTAAAAAATGCCTGGAAACAGGTTGATGTGCAGTTGAAGCGCAGGCATGACCTTATTCCGAATCTTATAACTGTTGTTAAAGGTTATATGGAGTTTGAACGAGATGTGCTTGAAAAAGTTACTGCTGCGAGAACAAAAGCAGTATTGGCTGTCAAGATCCATGAAAAAGCCATTGCTGAAAATATCCTTACACAGGCTTTAAGCCATCTTTTTGCTGTAATAGAGAACTATCCTGTGCTGAAGAGCAATGAAAATGTCATGGAGTTGCAGGAAGAGTTAACCTCTACAGAGAATAAAATTGCTTTCTCAAGACAACTCTATAATGACCTTGTTGCAAACTTTGCTACAAAAATTGAAATATTTCCGAATAATATTATTGCCTCGCTTTTTCATTTTAGCAAGGCAGAATATTTCAATGCAGGAGAAGCGGATAAAATTCTGCCTTCATTTATTCCCAGATGAATAAATTATGCCGTTAACCTATATTGATATAGAAAAACAGAAGACATGGAGAATAGGGATCTTCTTTCTTATTCTCTTAATTATGTATTTCCTTGCAACAACAGCATTAATCCAGGGAATTTTCCTCCTTTTCCCGGTTTATTTTATGAAAACTGGTTCCATCTTTTTATTCGTCAATCCTTTTTATCTTCTGGGGATATTTGGTTTTTCGTTAATTATAGCTGCGATCCATTTCTGGTTTTCTGCAGCAGATGCTGTGCAGACAGTAATGAATAATCTCGAAGCAATCCCTCCTGATCCTGAAGATGGAATACACAGGCGTCTTAAAAACATTGTAGATGAAATACATGTTGTGACTGGTTATGAAAAAAAAATTCATTGTATGGTTATTCCAACACTTTCTATGAATGCAATTGCAGTAGCAGATTTGAAAGGGAACGCAGCTATTGCAATAACCGAGGGTTTGCTCTCAAGGTTAACAAGGTCACAGACAGAAGCAGTAGTGGCACATGAAGCATATCATATACTCTCTGGTGATTGTATGGAAACTACTGTTGCAACCAGTCTTTTTGGAATGTATGCTGCTATGCTTGATAAACTTCAGGACTTAGGAGAAGAAGATAAACGTGGATTGCACCCTGCGTTTCTTTTTTTCTGGATACTGGTAAAGTTTAGTCAGATTCTGAGTATGCTTATATCCAGAGAACGTGAGTACAGGGCAGATGCAGCCTCGGTTCGGATGACGCGTAACCCATTGGCTATGGCGGAGGCTTTACATCTAATCGGACGTAACTGGAGGGGAGCAGGGCTGATAGGAAGTGGGCTCGAAATGCTTTGTATAATAAACCCTCAGAAAAATGAACTGGATGAATACGAGGGATTCTGGTCAAACCTAATGTCAACACATCCACCTATAAAAAAGAGAATAGAGATTTTGTTAAATATGGTGCATGTAAGCATGGCTGATATGGATAGAAGACTCAATTCAGAGTCAAAAACTCCAGTATTTTCAACAGGTATGTATAAACAATATTATGCTCTTGATCAAAAAAATCAATGGCAAGGGCCATATACAGCCGAAGAACTTTTTACTTTGTCGTGGCTCTTACCTATGACGTGGATTAAGTCTGACAAAGAGACAGGGGTTGAAAGAGCTTCAGAAAATCCTTTATTTGGTTTAATGTTCAAAAACCAGATTAATAAGAGTAAACGAGAGCCCTCAGCATTCCAGTGTCCTTTATGCAGACAACCACTTATTGAGATACCTTATGAAAGGACTAAAGTATATCAGTGTATATTCTGTAGAGGAACCCTGGTCGAAGATACCAGGATTCCAAGAATAATAGTTAGAAAAGAAAAAGAATGCGCTGAGAGGATAAAATTACTGGCAAGAGCTATAATAGCAGATAACCAAAAGAAATTTACCATAAAGAAATTGAAAGGAAAAGATGTGATTGCGAGAGCTTTAACTTTATGCCCGAAATGTAAGAACCCTATGTTAAGGACTTTTTACAGCCTTGCATATCTGATCGAAATTGATCACTGTAAGATTTGTAATATTACATGGTTCGAGGCTGATGAACTCGAAATGCTTCAATGTGTTATTGAAAACAAGATTACAGCGCAGTTTGATTTGTTAAAGGAAGATGTTTTGATATAATTTTATATTATCAATAAATTGTAAGGGGGAATTATGAATAATTTTAGAGCACGAGTTTTTTTTATAATCTGTCTGATTATTCTTTTGCCGTATGCTGTTTTTGCTCAGCAATGTATTGAATGTCACAAAAAGTTACAGCCTAATATAGTCTCTGATTGGGAGAACAGTAAGCACAGTAAGAACAATGTAAGCTGTGATACATGCCATGGGGATAAGCATAAGTCTGCTCAGGATGTTGCAAATGTAAAGAGTCAAACTCCTGATGTTTGTGCCTCATGCCATGAGTTGCAGGTTCATCAATTTAAAAAGGGAAAACATGCATATGCATGGGCTGCCCAATGGGCTATGCCAACTGCACACTGGCAACCTATGACCCTGATGGAAGGGAAAAAGGGCTGTGGTGGATGCCATCGTATTGGCTTAAAGTCAGAAGAAGAAATAAAGGGACTGAAAGAAATAGGTGGCTTCGGTATCGCTTCTTGTGATGTCTGTCACACGAGGCATACCTTCTCAGTTAAAGAGGCAATGCAACCACAGGCATGTCAGACGTGTCATATGGGTATTGACCATCCCCAGTGGGAGATGTATTCATCTTCCAAGCATGGTGTTCGTTTTCTACTGAAGCAGAACGGGATACTTCCTGAAAGTGTTGCTGCTCCTACCTGCCAGATGTGCCATATGCAAGATGGTAATCATGCGGTAAGAACTGCATGGGGCTTTCTTGCTGTGAGGCTTCCGATGCCAGAGGACAAAGAATGGGCATCTGATCGAACCACCATCCTCAAGGGTCTTGGAGTGCTCGATCCAAATGGTAATCCAACAGCAAGGCTTGCTATTGTCAAATCAGCAGATGTTGTGCGATTAACTCAAGAAGACTGGCAACATGAGAGAGACAGAATGATTAATGTATGCACAAAATGCCATTCATCAAGATTTGCAACAGCCGAACTTGAAAAGGGTGATAAAATGATACGAGAAGCTGATAGGTTGATGGCAAAGGCTCTGCGTATTGTTACTGATCTTTATAAAGATGGAATATTAAAAAAGCCGTTGAAATATATTCATGCCTCTCCTGATTTGCTGACATTCCATGATGCGCCGACTGTAATTGAACAGAAACTGTTTATTATGTTCCTGAAGCACAGAATGAGAACATTCCAGGGGACTTTCCATGCTAATCCCGACTATGCTTTATGGTACGGTTGGAGCGAAATGCAGCGTGATCTTACTGAAATAAAAGAGGTTGCTGAGGATATGCGAGAAAAGGCAAAGAAATAAAAGGCGGGGGAATCTATAAAGCTATAATTTACAAGTTCATCTCTCTTTTCTATATATCTCAACCTCACCTGTATCCGTGAATTTAATGGTCATCTTATCCCCCTTTATCGTAATTCTTGCAGTTATTGTCTCGATGGAAACTCCCTGATGAATTATTTCAAACTTTGCATTCCCATTATTATCGAGAAAGTATTTCCCGCTGACAGTCATTCCCATATTATCGACTGTCCTGAAAGAACCATCTTCCATGAATTCCAGAGTTGGTGTTTTTCCTATTTCCCGCCACATCCCGATTTCTTTTTGATAATGGACGCAGGATACAAACAGGATGAATAATATGGCTGATATACATAGATGGTAAATTTTCATATTTTCTTCATACTTTCTTCACATTTGTGTATTAAATTAAAATATACCATAAAGGACAGTTTGATTTTCCCTCCTTCCCTCTGCCAGAGTTCCCCCCTCTGGTCGTCAAACTGTCCCTTCTTTCTTTTTACAGTTATTTTTTACCCAGATCCAGCGATAAGATGATAGAAACCTTGGATAGTTTGTCATTGTGAGTCCCGAAAGCATTCGGGGCGTGGCAATCTTTTCTTGAACGGCGAGATTCCTCGCTCCGCTCGGAATGACACCTCCTTATCGCTGGATTTGGGTTTTACTATTTGGGAGTATTATTATTTCCACTCTTCTGTTTTTTTCTCTGCCTTTTTCCGTGTCATTTGTCGCTATTGGTCTTGATTCTCCATATCCATTAATATTTATATCAATATTTTTCAATTTCTCGTTTGTTAATAGATGATCCCGAACTGCTCTCGCCCTGTTTTCTGATAGTTTCTGGTTATATTCTGTTGCACCTATGCTATCTGTATGGCCGTCAATTATTACTCTTGAGCCTGGGAACTCTTTTATTTTATTTGCCACTTTGTGTAGCTCTTTTTGGGCTTCAGGTTTCAATATATATTTATTGAAATCAAATAAAACAGACGTGTCTAGTGTTATTTGCACTGCAGAGCCTATTGCTCCAATTGCATCAATGTCTGCTCCAGGATAGGCTCCGCCACATGCTGATTTAAGGTCTGTCAGTCGTACATATTGAAATACTTCTCCGGATTTTACATGTTTTGATATATCTACATCTGCTGTTCCTCCGGAAATTTTTCCGATCTTTATCCAATTTTTTCCATCTTTTGATATCGAAAGTTCTGTCGGTTCAACATCAGGTCCTATTTCAAAAACATATAAATCCGGGCCACTAACATCAACTAAAACATTATCTGCAAATCTCACAATTAACGTCCCGCCGCATCCTATGGTGACATAACTCGGTGGTGTCTGGTTATCATGTACATAATCTGGTGGCCCCAGTGCCTGATCAGATTTGCAATATTTTTCTGCTAAAGATGGTGTCCCTTTTATGAAAGAAACTGCTTGGTCAGCAAAAGATATATCTCCTAATGGAAAATTTACCTGTTTCCCGCGATTATCAGTATATGTAGTACTATTCTCGACAAAGCAATCAGCAGTCAGGACTGTAAATAACCATAATAAGCATATCATTCCGACCAGCAGACCTGTTTTTTTAATAAACACTTTGCCTTCTTATATTTATAAAATATAGAAATCTATGCCCATGGTAAAGCTGAGGGCTCTTTTAGCTGATAAAAAAACTTATTTCCAGTGTCCGGGAATCCATCGTCCTCCCGGACCGCGATGACCTGGTACCCAATGTTCCCCGCTTTTCGGTTTGCCAGCCCAGTGTCCTGCTATCCATTTACCATGCTCCCAATGACCTGGGACCCAATGAGTTCCAGGCCCAGGCGAAGGGACGACTTCCCAATGACCTTTTACCCATCCATTTGATGTCCAGTGCCCTGGAATCCACTCAGAATTGGAAGGTGGCGGGGTTGGATCTATTATCCATTTCCCATCTTTCCATATATAAGGACCATCTCCTGGTGGTGCACTGACCAAAATCCATTCTCCCTCTTGTTCAATCCAGACCTTGCCAGGAGGGGGAGGGCTGGACGGTATTGCCATGGCATAATTACTGACACATATAAAAACGGCTATACAAATTACTGCAAACATAATCCTTCTCACAATGTCCTCCTATTTTTAGGAATTCATCAGTTAACTTCAGTGTATCTTTTGTTCAGGATTAGCATCGTTCTTTCCTTAGCAATCAATTGTCAACAAAAAAAATTATATCAAAAAAATTGAAAAATGTATAATTTATCTTTTTTTAAGAAAAGAATTTGATAAAAGTATCATAACTAAAGTTTAGTAGCCTTTAATGCTCATCTGAAGTGAGGCTTATTTTTTTCGTGAAACATTCCGTTAAATAACACTGCTGAAAATCTGATATAATAAACAAGTGAAAAATACGCTTTCTGTTATCCCTCTCGGAGGTGTTGAGGAGATAGGCCTCAACATGACTGTCTTTGAATACGAGGACGACATTATTGTTGTTGATGCAGGCCTAATGTTTCCTGAAGAGGATATGCTTGGTGTTGATTTTGTTATCCCTGACTTTTCCTATCTTTTAGAAAATAAGAACAAGATAAGAGGAGTAGTTCTCACACATGGGCATGAAGACCATACAGGTGCGCTTCCTTTTCTGCTCAGAGAGATTAATGTCCCTATTTTTGGAACTCCTTTGACACTTGGCCTTGTAAGAGAAAAGCTTAAAGAATATCATCTTGAAAATTCTGTACTTATTCCAGTAAGACCAAGGGAGGTTGTAAATCTTGGAGTTTTCTCCATTGAGTTCGTGAGAGTTACTCACAGCATTGTTGACGGTGTTGGACTCGGAATTAAGACACCTTTAGGCCTTATTGTCCATACAGGTGATTTCAAGCTTGACCCGACTCCTGTAGACGGACAGTTAATGGATTTCCATAAATTTTCAGAGTATGGAGAGAAAGGAACCCTCCTCCTTTTATCTGATAGCACTAACGCCGAAAAAGGAGGATTTACATACTCTGAAAAAGAAGTAAGACGCGCATTCGAGGATATTTTCTTTAATGCAAAGGGAAGAATCATAATTGCCACCTTTGCATCAAATATTCATAGAATTCAGCAGGCAATTGATGTAGCTGTAAAATTTGGAAGGCGCGTTATCCTTTGCGGAAAGAGTATAGTCTCAAATGCCCAGATTGCACTTGATCTTGGATATCTTAGAATACCTCAAAATACATGGCTCAGACTCGAAGATCTTAAAAAACTTAATGATAATGAGATAGTTATTATCACAACAGGAAGTCAGGGTGAGCCGATGAGTGTGCTATCAAGGATTGCAACAGATGAGCATAAGCAAATTAAGATTAAAGAAGGAGATACTGTAATTCTGTCAGCGAAGATGATCCCAGGCAATGAAAGGTCTATAGGCAAGATTATTAATCACCTATTCAGACGTGGTGCTGAAGTTATTTACGAAAAGGTATCAGAAGTCCATGTCTCCGGGCATGCTTCAAAAGAAGAGCTCAAACTTATGATAAACCTTATAAAACCTAAATACTTTATGCCGATTCATGGAGAATATAGGCATCTCGTCTATCATTCGATGCTTGCAAAAAAACTCGATATACCAAATGAAAATATTTTCATCCTGAAAAATGGAGATATTCTTGAAATCAGTGAAAATGAAGCTAAAAAGAATGGGAGGGTGAATTCTGGCCGTATATTCATGGATGGAAAAGGAATCGGTGATGTTGAAGAAATGGTGCTGCGGGATAGATTGAGACTTGCGCATGACGGTATTGTATTGATTCTATTAGCATTAGAAAAACTGAATGGTAATATTATATCAGGCCCTGACATTATATCGAGAGGATTTGTATTTGAAGATGCATCTCAGGATGTATTGTATAATGTTAAAGAGCTTCTTTCAAACACCATAAAGGGACTTGATAAGGAACTTCTATCTGACACTTCACTACTTCAGGCTAAACTCAGAAGCACATTAAAGAAATATCTCAGAGATACCATGGACAGGAGGCCGATGATCATGCCGATCATTCTGGAAATTTAACTTTTATGATCGAAGCATTTATGCTTGGCATTGTTCAGGGTATTACAGAATTTTTACCAATAAGCAGTACAGCACATCTGATATTATTCCCATGGTTTTTTAACTGGAGTGGAGAAGTTGACACACTCACATTTGATATTGCACTTCATGCAGGAACTTTATTAGCTGTTCTCGCATGTTTCTGGAAAGACTGGCTGAATTTTATCACAAAAAAGCAGAGAATTTTTTTTCTCATTTTCATTGGTTCATTACCAGCAGGTATTGCAGGGTTTCTTCTGAATGATTTTGTTGAGGCCAAAATGAGAAATCCAATAATAATAATTTTTACTCTAATCATTGTTGGTATCTTAATGCTCATTGCAGAAAAAGCAATAAAATATAAAGAAATAGAAAAGATAGGATTAAAAGAAGCTATTATTATAGGTATTGCACAGGCTTTCGCAATTATACCGGGAGTTTCTCGTTCAGGGATTACTATTGCAGCAGGACTTTTTTCAGGAATGTATAGGGATGCATCTGCAAAATTCTCATTTCTTCTTTCAACACCTATTATTGCTGGGGCAACATTATTACATTCATATAAGGCATTTTCAAGTCATTTAAATTATAACCCTGAACTTTTTTTAACAGGTATTATCACATCAAGCATTACAGGATTTCTTGCCATCAAGTTCTTGTTGAGATTTCTTAAAAAGTATCCAATGAATATCTTTGTTTATTACAGGTTTATCCTTGCAGTTGTTATAATAGCAGGAATATGGTTGAAAGGATAAAACGCATAAAAGAAGAAGTAATTGGAGTTATATCAGTAATGGGCAGTATCTATCTTTTAATAAGCCTTGTCTCACACAATATAAAAGATCCGGTTCTTTTTTTTAGAACAATAGAGCCCTTTGAACATTACAGAAATCTTGGTGGTGTTATCGGTGCTAATATATCAGGTTGGATGATAATTTTTTTTGGATTCTCAGCTTTTTTTATACCAGTTTTTATAATCATTTATGGAATCAAAAGACTTCTTGGAAAGGAAGGACACAAAATATACTTGCTTGGAGTAATTCTTTTTATTATTTCATCAGCTATGTTATTTTCACTGATTTCCGAAGCTTTTTTCATAACTATTGAAAGTTATCCAGATGGAATTGGTGGTCTGATAGGCAAAGGAATAACCTATATTGCCAATGAACTTGCTTATATACCAGGTGCTTACATCTTTTCTCTTTCACTTTTTTTAACTGCGATTATATTATTGAGTCCTGTTTCAGTGACAGCCCTTGCACTAAAAAGAAAGAAAAAGAAGAAAGTATCAAAGGATAGAAAAAAGGTTGAGGATACAATAGAAGATGAGATCAGAGAACAGGATATAATTATTCGGGAGCCAGAGCAGTTATCAGTATCACAGAGTATGTCAAAACCTTTGCCTGAGTTAGAAACTACAAGAAAGATTGGATCATATGAACTCCCTTCTCTGGAGCTTTTAAAATTGCCTGATGCTTCATCAAGCAGACCTCCCAGAGAAGACCTTTTATATGATTCATCACTCATTGAAAAGAAACTTGAAGATTTTGGTGTAGAAGGAAAGATAACACAGGTGCATCCTGGCCCAATAGTCACAATGTATGAATTTGAGCCCGCACCTGGAGTGAAGATAAACAGGATTGTGTCTCTGTCTGATGATCTTGCGCTTGCGCTCAAAGCTCAGAGCGTAAGGGTTTCTCCAATACCGGGGAATGCAGTTATTGGAATAGAGGTTCCAAATAAACAAAGAGATACTGTTTTTTTGAGAGAGATTTTGTCATCAGATATTTTTCAAAAGAGCAAGTCTAAACTTACAATCGGACTCGGAAAAGATATTTATGGTTCACCGGTCATTGCTGACCTTTCGAAAATGCCACATCTTCTTGTTGCTGGTGCCACAGGTTCGGGGAAGAGTGTATCAATCAATTCCATGGTCATGAGTATTCTTTATAAAGCAACGCCCTCAGAGGTAAAAATGTTAATGGTGGATCCGAAGCTTCTTGAGCTTTCAGCTTATGAAGAAATACCACATCTTATATCGCCAGTAATAACAAATCCGAAAGAAGCTGCTGATTCGCTCAAAAAGATGGTTTTTGAAATGGAGCGGCGATACAGGTTTCTTGCTGAAAAGGCAGCGAGAAATATTGAAAGTTTTAATCTTAAAGCTTCTGATGAAGAAAGACTTCCTTATATCGTAGTTATTATAGATGAACTTGCTGATCTGATGTTCACGGCTCCTAATGATGTAGAGGATTCGATTGCAAGACTTGCACAGATGGGCAGGGCTTCAGGTATACATCTTATACTTGCGACTCAGAGGCCATCGGTTGATGTAATAACAGGAATTATTAAGGCAAACTTCCCTGCAAGAATTTCTTTCCATGTCTCATCGAGGGTAGATTCAAGAACAATCATTGATACTCAGGGAGCAGAACAGTTGCTTGGGAAGGGGGATATGCTCTTTATGTTACCTGGCGCAAAATTGATCAGGGTGCATGGTGCTTTGATTACTGAAGAAGAGACCAGGGCTGTTACTGAATTCATTAGAGCCCAGGGCACCCCTGATTATTCAATAATGGAGCAAATAGTAACCAGTTTCGATGAAGGAGATGATGAAGAGAAATCAGTAGAGAGAGATGAGCTTTATCTGAAAGCAATAGAGATTGGGGAGATGCTCGGTGAAGTATCCATATCATCAATTCAACGGCGTCTTAAAATAGGTTATAACAGAGCAGCAAGAATCATGGAGTTGATGGAAGAAGATGGACTTGTCGGTCCACCTAAAGCAGCAGGAAAACCGAGGGATTTTCTACGCAGAAAAAGATAGGGGGGCTGAGTAGAACCCCCCTTTGTTGGTTTTACAAGGTATAAATAAGAGAAGTCGAGTAACGAGTGCTTTTGTGTATCTATCCGAGTCTTAGAGACAGCAGTTGTATCATCATTACTCCAGCGATAACGGTAAATTGTGAAAAGTCCCTCAATGCCGCTTCCCAAATTTTGTTTAACTGTTATTTGGGGAACTCTGTTCCAGAGGTTTCCATTATAATCAAACAAACAAAGAATAATTGAAAACAACATTGTGATAAAAGACAACCTTTTCACCCTCTACTCCTTAATTTTAAATTATCGAAACTTATGTTAAGGTTAGTTGAGCTTGTTTTTGTTCATAATAATTTTAGTTTATCTCTATAATTTCAGGACAACTTTGACTGAATCATCATTGGATGAATGTTTTTTAAATCCTAAAGTCTCTGCTCTGTGAAGCATCCGTGGATTGATATGCAATATCTCCATCCACATCCTTTTTATACCCAATTCTCTGGCTATCTTCAGACAGTGCTGACAGAGTATCTTCCCTACTCCCCGACCTTGCCACCGATCCCCTACAACCACAGCCATTTCTGCGTTTTCAAGGTCCGGCTGCCTGCTCATTCTTACATCGCCTATGATCCTTTCGCGTTCTCCTTCCCTTATGGTAGCCACAAAAGCTATTTCCCTGTCATAATCTATGTGGCAATATTTTACGAGTTGTTCATGAGGAATATCAGGGGTTTTTCGGAAGAATCTCAGCATCAGTGTCTGTTCGGAAGAGGTTCTTAATAATTCATCAATTAGTGGTTCATCTTCAGGACGGATAGGGCGTATGATTACCGGAGTCCCGTCTTTCAGTCGGAATATCTCTATAAACTGGTCAGGATAAGGACAGATTGAGAGATGCGGCGGGCAGAAATCTCCTTTTACAGACTGGAATCCTTCAAGAACGTCTGCTTCGAGCAATATGCCTGCATCAAGAACGAATCCTTCATTCTCAGTTATAAAGAACGGATTAATATCTACTTCCTTGATATGTGGGAAGTGAATGATGAAATGAGAAAACCTGACGAGAATCTCTTCGAGATAACGCAGTATCTTTTGATATGATTTTTGAGTATTTAGGTATTTGTAAATTTTTGTCTCGCTCATCATACGTCTTGCCAATGTCTGATTTAAAGGTAGTAACCCTATTGAATAATCTTCCATTGCTTCAACGAGTTCCCCTCCTGTCCCGAATATGATTACGGAGCCAAAGGTATGATCCTTTTTCGCACCTATAACAAGTTCGTATCCCTTTTTGATTACCATTGGCTGAATGAGTATAGGAGCATTTGGATCTTTTAAGTCTTCTGCCAGTTTTTTGAGCCTTCTGAATGCATCTTTGACAGCATCTCTATCTTTGAGATTTAAGATAACGCCTCCGTATTCAAGTTTGTGATAAATTTTCTGCGAGTCTATTTTCAGAACAACGGGATAACCAAAAGAGTCAGATATACTGATAGCTTCTTCCTCGACAAATGCTGTTTTTGTAGGAATTACAGGGATACCGTATGACCGGAGGACCTCATTAACTTCATTTAAGTTTAAAAGAAGTCTTTTTTCTTCTGATGCATGTCTGATTATCTCTTCAGCCTTGTCTTCATTAGGTTCAAAATCCTTAAGGATAACTTCTGGAGTTTCAAGAAGAAGTTTTAGATTGTAATCATAGCGGTACATGTAGATAAAGCTTTTCACTGCCTGTTCAGGAGATATAAAAGTAGGTATGCCTTGTTGATTCAAATATTCTCTTGCAGATGATACATGCTCATCTCCCATCAATACAGTGAATATCGGCTTATATGGAAATTCTTTAGCTGCTTCAACCAGAGCTTTTGCGATTTCATCAGTATCGGATGCATAGGATGGCGTATGTATAACCAGTAGTCCATCAACTTCTTTATCCTTAAGACAATTTTTTACAGCAGCAGAATAATCATCATGTGATGATTCAAAAAAAAGATCAATAGGATTTTGAAAATGTTTTGCAGATAAAAAATGTGTTTTTAGTGATTGTATTGTCTCATGTCCAAGGTTTGCAAGTTCTCCATCAAGTTTTAATAAAGAATCTACTGCAATGACAGCCGGGCCGCCCGAGTTTGTTACGATCGCCAGACGTTTGCTTTTTGGCCTGGGTTGTTTTGAAAGAGATTCAGCCAGATAAAATAAGTCGAGAATCTCGTCGACCCTGATCGCTCCAGCTCTTTTAAACGCTGCTTCATAGACCTTATCCTCTCCAGCCATAAATCCTGAATGTGTGAGTGCAATTTGAGCTGAAACATCAAATTTTCCGGGTTTAACGACCATAATTGGTTTACTTGAGGCAAAACTTCGCACAGCGGTCATAAACCTTCTACCATTTTTGATTGATTCGATATACAGGATAATTGCTCTTGTCTCTGGATCAACACCAAGAAAATCGATCAGGTCGGCGAATTTGATATCTATTTTTGTTCCTACAGATATAAAGTAACTGAATCCTATGTTTTTGCTGACAGCAAGATCAAGAAGTGCAGTTGAGAGCGTTACACTTTGAACTATGAAAGCAATATTACCTGCTGGCGGAATCTGTGGGAAAAGGCTTGCGTTCAGTCTTAAACGTGGTCTGATAAAACCAAGAGAATCAGGTCCCAATACTCTGAAACCAAATTTTTGAGATATGTCTTGAATATTTTTTTCAAGAGATTGCACGTTTTCGATTTTGCTCTTAAAATCAGGACTGATAATGATAACGGCTTTTACTCCTTTAACCCCGCATTCATTCAGGATATTCGGTATGTCAGATGGTGGAACAGCAACTATAGCGAGATCAATATCGCGCTGAATTGAAGTGATGGCAGGATATGCCTCTACACCCTGAACAGACTCGAGCGCAGGATTTACTGGATATACAGATCCTTTAAAACCCTGCCCGAGTAAATTCTTAAAGATGTTATGTCCAGCAGATTTTTTTTCTTCACTTGCACCAATTACAGCTATTCGGTGAGGATTAAATAAAAACTCAAGGTTTTTTACTGACATATCCAATTATCCTGTATGCAAATTATAGTTTACCCTGTAAAAGCTGTCCGACTACAGAAGGGTCAGCAAGAGTTGAGGTGTCACCAAGATCTTCGGTGTCTCCTCTTGCAATCTTTCTCAGAATTCTCCGCATGATTTTGCCGCTTCTGGTCTTCGGTAGCCCTGGCGTAAATTGCAATTTGTCAGGTGTTGCAATAGGACCAATAACGTGCCTAACATGCCCTATAAGCATCTTCGTAAGTTCTGGAGAAGGTTCATAGCCCTCCTTTAACGTTATATAAACATATATGCCTTCGCCTTTAATTTCATGAGGATATCCAACGGTTGCTGCTTCTGCAACTGCTGGATGACTTACGAGTGCTGATTCTACTTCTGCTGTCCCAATACGGTGCCCGGATACGTTAATAACATCATCAATCCTTCCCATAAGCCAGTAATCTCCATCTTCATCAATTCGTGCACCATCACCTGTAAAATATTTCCCCGGGAATCTTGTAAAATAGATTTCTTTTATTCTTTTGTTTTCAGGGTCTCCATATGTGCCGCGCAACATGCCTGGCCAAGGGCGCTCGATTATAAGTAGCCCTCCTTCGTTGACCTGTGCTTCAGAGCCATCCTCTTTAAGAACCTTCGGAACTATTCCGAAGAAAGGCTTGCTTGCTGACCCTGGTTTTGTGGTCATTGCTCCTGGGAGAGGAGTAATTAAAATTCCACCTGTTTCAGTTTGCCACCAGGTATCAACTATCGGTAGCTTTGATTTGCCAACGTGGAGGTGATACCACATCCATGCCTCAGGATTTATTGGTTCTCCAACAGTTCCTAATAATCTTAATGAGGAAAGGTCTTGACTGTTTACCCAGTGTTCTCCTTCCCTCATGAGGGCTCTTATAGCTGTCGGAGCTGTATAGAATATGCTTACTTTGAATTTATCAATAATTTTCCAGAAACGACCGGCATCAGGATATGTAGGAATACCTTCAAACATCAGACTTGTAGCCCCATTGCTGAGAGGGCCATATACAATATAACTGTGGCCGGTTACCCATCCTATATCTGCAGTGCAAAAGTGAATATCTTCTTCATGATAATCAAAAATCCATTTGAAAGTAAGATTTGTGTATAGTAGATATCCTGCTGTTGTGTGAAGGACACCTTTAGGTTTTCCTGTAGACCCTGAAGTGTAAAGAATGAAAAGAGGGTCTTCGGCATCCATTTCGACAGGTTCACAAAAGCTTAAGACGTCCGGATCATTCATCTCATCATGCCACCAGAAGTCACGTTGTGGCTCCATATCAACATAACCGCTTCTCTTTACTACAATAACCGTCTCTACTGTTGGACATTCTTGTAATGCCTGGTCAGCATTTGACTTTAAAGGCACAAGTCTGCCACCCCTTACGCCTCTATCTGCAGTAATAAGGATTGATGCTTTACAATCCTGTATCCTGTCCCTCAATGACTGAGAGCTGAATCCACCAAAAACAACACTATGAATCGCACCGATTCTGGCACATGCCAGCATTGAAATGGGAAGTTCAGGTATCATTGGCAGATAAATCGTTACCCTATCCCCCTTTTTAACTCCATGCTTTTTCAATACATTGGCGAATTTGTTAACTTCGTATAGAAGTTGCTGGTATGTATATGTTTTGTATTCACCGTCATCTGCTTCCCATATCAGAGCAGCTTTGTTTCTTATAGGTGTATTCATGAATCTGTCCAGACAATTATAAGCAACGTTTAGTTTTCCACCAATAAACCATTTAATTTCGGGTTTGTCAAAATTCCATTGGAGGACTTTATCCCATTTTTTATACCATGTAATCTGTTTTTCTGCCATTTCAGCCCAGAATCCTTCAGGGTCTTCAACAGAACGTTTATAAAGCTTTTCGTATTCAGAGATGTTTTTTATATGAGCCCTCTCACTGAATTCCTTCGATGGTGGAAAAGCTCTTTTCTCTGGAAGTAATACGTCAATACCTTTCTGTGACATTCTTTATAGTTCCTCCTTTTTGTCAGTATGTAATATATGGAAATTTGAAAAGTCTATTCTTCAGCTCCTATTCCTAATATAAGATCTGAGTTTTTCATCTTCATATTTTGCCTCAGCCTCTTTTTCACGGCTTATAAGTGACAAGAGGATTCCGACAAGAAAAGCAGCCCCCTTAGAATAAATACCCGGATTCTTCAAAGGGAATATGGGCTTTGGCATCTTTGACTTTGTTTTTGATGAATCTTCTATAGCCTTTATCTCTTTTTCTACTGCAGCTTTTTCATTCTTATGAATAATATCCACCCATACAATTAGAATCAGTATAAGCAGAACTGTTGCAACTATAAGGCCTCTATACATACTGCCTAACGCTCCTTTTGTATTGTATTTTTTCCATGTTATTGACATTAAAAGTGCAGGAAAATTTGCACTTGCCGCAATCGCGAATGTTAACACGACAAAAAAGGCTACGTTCTGTCCTTTAAAGAGAATGCCGAGGAGTATTGCACAGATGCCAAGCTCTATGATAGCTATCTTTGCAACCGTGACTTCTTTTTTCTCAGCAGTAACCCTATATTTTATTATAACACCAACAAAGAGGTCATGTTTTCTTGTTTCTTTTGCATCCGTAACTGTGTAAAATCTCATGAGAATTGAGGTAGGCCTGCAGTTCCAAACATAAGAGCAGGGCCTTCTTGATATTGAATGATGGTATTTTTTATAAAGATAGCAAATGATTAATATGGTATTAATGTCTTGAGGTAAATAGAAGAACTAAACTTGATTTACCTTATCTCTAAAAAAGCTTATAATTAAAAAATTCATTCCATTTAGGATTTCTTAACAAACATAAATACAGAAAGGAGTAATAGTATGGATGAAATCAAAAGAATCGGAGTTATAACCAGTGGCGGAGACTGCGGAGGACTTAATGCAGTGATCAAAGGCATAGCCAGAGAGGCATATGCACTTGGAATTGAATCGGTTGTTATTCCTCATGGTTATGCAGGTCTTTATAATCTTGTTAATCTCGATGATGTTGTTCTACTCAATGCAGAAAGGGTGAGTCGTATTGAAGCGTCTCTTGCTGGTTCTGAAGCTGGACATTCAAGAGTAAAGATTAGCAAGATAACCGATCCTAATAAATATGAACGGATAAAAGAAGGTCTTAAGAAATTCAAGATTGATGGTTTGATAATCAGTGGAGGAGATGATACAGGCAGTGTTGTTGTAGACCTTACTTCAAGGGATATCCCATGTGTGCATGTCCCGAAAACAATGGATCTTGATTTGCAATCTTACAGTGTAGGCGGTGATTCAGCAGTCAATAGAATAGCGGTTTTCACGAGAGACTTAAAAACGACTGGAATGAGTCATAACCGCATACTGATTATAGAAGTTTTTGGAAGATATGTTGGACATACTGCCCTCCGTGGTGGCATCGGGGCTGAAGCAGATTGTATTCTTATCCCTGAAATACCTGTTGACTTTGACGTTGTATATGAACATATGAAGACCACTTTTTTTGCAAGGATCGAAAGGAGCGATGTAAAGGCAGGCACATATATTATTGTTGTTGCAGAAGGAATTAAAACTGCAACCGGCGATTTGCTTTATGATGAGAGTGCCGGCGTAGACGCATTCGGTCATAAGAAACTTGCAGGTGCAGGAAAGTATGTAAGACAACAGCTTGAAAATAGAATGAAAAAAGACCCCGAAGTAAAAGATTTCATGCAGAGAACAGGGATGTTTGCTCCCGGAGTCTACGAAATACCAGAAGTAAGAGAGGTAACTCCAGGACATCTTGTGCGTTCAGGGCATTCATCTGCTTTTGATGTAAATTTTGGCTATAAAGCAGGTGCAGCGGCTGTATTCCTATTGCTTGAAGGAAAAGTTGGCAATACTGTTGTTAATGTAAATGGAGAAAAGATTTACTATCAGCCAACTGAGGAATTGATAAAAAGGAGGTCAGTTGATTTAAAAGAGATTGCTATATTTGAAAGCCTGGGAACATGCTTCGGGAGGGAACCCCGGAAATTCGAGTATGAATTTGTGGAGGTAAAGGATCAGATAGAAAGACATCTGTAAAACAGATACTCAGATATTATGTTATCGAAACAAAGGCTTCTTTGTTTTCTCTTTTTTCAGATAAGATTTTACTTCTTTTCTGTAAGCATTTCGAAGAAGCCTTGTTATATCCCCGGGTTTAAAAGAATATTCATCTACGCTTAAGACAGGCATTACCTCAAGTGTGGTATTTGTGATAAAAACTTCCTGCGCAGAATAAATATCTCCTGTTGTAAACCTGTCCTCCTTGACATGAATACCCTTGTTCTTAGCGATATCTATAATAATACCCCTCGTTATACCATCAAGAATGCCGCAATCAATCGATGGGGTACATAGCACATTATCTTTATAGAAAAAAAGATTACTAATAGTCCCTTCGGTCAGTTCTCCAGCAGCATTTAACATAAGAGCTTCATATGCACCTGCTCTTTTTGCCTCTATCTTAGCAAGTATGTTATTGAGAAAGTTTAGTGATTTTATAAGGGGGCTTATTGCATCTTTATGGTTTCTTCTTGTCTCAGCAATAATCAGGTTTATCCCATTTTTATATAATGATTGAGGATATTCTTTCAGTTGCTGCATAATGATTACCATAGTAGGTTTGGGGCATAGGTCGGGGTCAAGTCCTATTGCTCCACTTCCCCTTGACACCGTGAGTCGAATATATGCATTTTTCAAAGAGTTTGCAATAAGTGTTTCATATAATGCAGTTTTTAATGATGAAACATCTAATGGAACTGAAAGGCTGATCAGCGATGCAGAGCGAAAAAGGCGTGTTAAGTGTTCATCAAGTTTAAAAATAATACCATCATATGCCCTCATTGTTTCATATATTCCATCTCCATAAAGGAAACCATGGTCAAACACAGAAACAACAGCTTCTTTAGAAGGAACGATTTTACCATTGAGATAAACGTACATATATTAAATTATATCATTAGATGAATTTTCCTATCGTTTAAAAGTCCATTCTTTTGAGTTATATTTTTTCTCTTCGAGTTCCTTTGCAAAAGAAATTTCTTCCTGTGAGGGTGATGAAATAATAAACTGAATGTTAAAGATATTTTCGAAAGCGGAATAAATTGCATTTTTTAAATCAATATAATGTAGCTCTGGCAATATTTCTTTCAGACCATTTATAGTTTTTTGTTTTAATTGTGAATTGCTAAGTCTGAATATTCTTAACATTTCGCTATTATCAATCAAAAGAGGGATAGAACCCTGCTGGAGCATACCGTCAGGCCATCGCTTTTGTGCGGAACCTACAATTTTATTTCCATTTATCATGATTTCTCCATAGGATATTGAATGAAAGCATAAAGGATTGCGTATCGTTTGGATATGTTGTTTCAGATTTTTTTTGCATAATTTTGATTGAGTTACAAGGCCAATTTCAGTGAATGCATGGCTAAGAGCCAGACATATCTTTTTGTAACTATCGAACAGACCTTTGGAGAATATGCCGTTTAATGTTTTTGCTGAAAAACTGTAAGTAATCTCATCTTTATGTAAAATTGCACGACCGCCGGTTAACCTTCTGACAATGGGAATATTATTTTTAACGCAGTAGTCAAAATCTATATCGCTTGTCTTCTGGAAAGCTCCTATACTTACCGATGGCCTGTCCCATTCATATATTCTCAAAACAGGAGGTGAGAGGTCTTTCCTTACATTAGTAACTATTGCCTCATCCAAAGCCATATTATACGCAGCGCTACATGGACCTGAATCAATAAACCGCCAGAATAAAACAGGGACACATCCCATTTTCAGGGTAATTCCTTCTTTGGTCTTCCCCGGGGGCGATTTAATAGCCTTCTTTCAAGCTTCTTTCCCATCTCGACTACAAATACCTCATTACCAAAAGGTCTTCCAGTTCTTGTTGCGTATCGCAGATGATCTATTTCTTCTCGAGGTATCTCAGAGCGCAATAAGAGTATATAGTTTTCTCTCTGATCATTACTGAAGAGGTCTTTTCCCAAAACAGAATCCTTGCCCCCGTTTACATGGGCTTGTGCACTGGAATAAGGATAATCTTCAGCTTTCTCGACTATCCCTGCGCGTACTGGATTTTGCTCGATGTATCGGGCAACAGCCCATAAATATTTCTCCTTATCAACAATGCATGAGTGGTAACGGCTTTCCCATAGTCTTCCTGTCCGCTGATACATCCTGTTTATATATTGCGTATAGCAGAGGGTAAGACCCTGCATCATTTTAAACAATGATTCATCAGACTCCGGTATCGTCAAAAGATGAATATGGTTACTCATGAGGCAGTATGATATTATTGGAGATTTCCACTTAACAGAGTATTTCTTAAGTAGTGATAAATATTTTTTTCGGTCCTCTGAATCGAAGAAAACAATTTCGCGATTGTTTCCTCTTTGTATTACATGGTGTGGAAATCCTGCTGCGACTGCCCGCCTAATCCTCGGCATGAAAAATATTACTAATTTTTAAGTTGAGTGTCAAGAAAATGGGATGTGTCCCTGTTTGTCGCTCCCGTATGCTTCTTTATCATATATATTACAACCTTTCTTTTATCAGCAGAATCCTTCAGAAACTCCTTTTTTTCCATCGGCTTTAAGTTATACAACAGATTTATAGAAATGTTTATAATAAAAAAGTTACGACGTTTATGATTATAAAAGAGACTATAGAGATTAATGCCCCGATTGAAAAAGTTTGGGAAAACTTTATTGATCTTACCTGCTGGAAAAAATGGAATACTGTTATGTATGATGTAAGCACAACCAGTCAAAAGCTTACAAAGGGAAAAGAAATATTTTGTAGATTTAGACCGTTTTTTTTCCCTATCAAAGTTAATATTTCTGTAGAAGAGATTGTACCTTATAAACATATAGTTTGGTTAGCAAAAAAAAGGGGATTATCCGCATATCATGAGTTTATTTTTGAAGAAAACGAGCGTGTTGTAATGGTAACAAGCCTCGAAAAGTTTACTGGAATTCTTGCAAAAGGCAGAGGAATTCTTCTTCCTAAACGGAAAATGATTTATCTCACAAAGTCTTTTTTAAAAGAGCTAAAGATTGCTGTTGAGAGTTAATTTTTATATGTTATCGTAAAAAAAGATGCATGAAACTAAAGGAAGGTTAAAAATGAAAAAAAGCGGTTATAAATACGTGATGATTAGTGTAATAATTATTGTTTTTAATCTGATGACCATCCTTCCCATTTCTTCTCAGTCAGCCACTAATGAGATTGAAAAGATTCAAAAGGCTTATGAAGATATCAGGGATATAAGTGGTAGTTTCATACAGAAAAGCCATATTAAAGATTTGAAAAGCAGTAAAACATTCAGGGGGCAATTTTTCATAAAGATGCCGATGAAAATGAAATGGTATTATACGGGCGAAGATGCTCAGGAAGTTTATATCACTAATAATGATATTATCATTTATCAGAAAAAGGAAAAACAGGCATTCAGAAGTAAATTTGACAGACAGACATATGGCCAGGCACCAATTGCCCTGCTGAGTGGTTTTGGAAATATAGAGGAGGAATTTGCTGTAACAGGACAAAATGGAAAGCTCCTTCTTAAACCCAAAAAAATGATGGGAGGAATAGTATCTGTTGAAATATATCTATCTGATAACAAATTTCCTATACAATCTTTAATAATCTATGATATACATTCAAACAGCATTGAGCTGACACTGAAAGATGTTAAGATAAATTCTGGATTAAAAGATGGATTTTTTATGCCTAAACTTCCTGACGACTTGAATATTTATGAATATAAGCCCTAATAATTCTATTGCTTCTTATCTTCTTTTTTATCTTTTTTCTTGTTTTTCTTTTTGTCTTCTTTTTTGTCTTCTTTTTTTTCAGGTTCAATTTGTGGTTTTAATGCAGTGATTCGTTGAGAGGCATATTCCCCCATTTCATTTTTTGGTGCTATGCGCACCTGCTTTGAATATTCGTTATAAGCAGAACGGATATCCCCGTTCTTTTCATAACATATGCCAAGAATTCCGTGTATTTCGTTATGGTCTGATTGAGCCTGCGCAAAAAGGGCTAAATGAGGTATGGCTTCCCTGTAATTCTGTTTTTCATAGTAAATCATTCCCAGAAAATAGTTTGCCTGAATATCCTGTGGGTAAAGAGATATTGCTTTTTTAAAATATGTTATGCTTTCTGAGTATTTTCTTTGATAATACAACAAGATACCAATACCGCGAAGTGAAGGTTCATAGTCTGTTTCAAGTTCAATTGCCTTATCAAATGAGCTTTTTGCAAAGGAATACTCCTTTTTTTTCATCAGTATATATCCCTTAAGGCTGTGGAATGCGGGTTGGCTCTGATCCAATTCTATTGCCTGTGATATAAGGTTTTCGGCTTCAGACAGGTCATTTTTCTGGTAAGCATATAATGCCTTGTCATAAAAGTTTCTGTAGATTTTATTTTTATTCCTGAGGTCTGTTGTGATGTTCTGAAATTTTTCCCTTTGAGTCCCATCCCCTTTAATTTGAAATGGCTTGTTGATATCTATCATATGCTGAATTTCATCAATTCTTACAGAAGTCCTTGGATGAGTAGACAGAAGATCTTCAAAAAAGCCCCTCTCTGAAGAATTTTTTCCTAATGATTGCAAATACTCCTGTGAGGCACGTTCAAGGTTTTTATGAGCACTGATTGCATTTTTAGGATCATAACCGAGTTTTGTCATATAAGCAATGCCTAAACCATCAGCTTCGAGTTCGTCGTCTCTGCTGTATTTCAATAGTAGCAGACTGCTTCCGATTGCACCGATGCCAACTGCAAGTTCTCCATATTTTGATCCTCCTAAAGCTATGCTGAGAACCCCAAGGCCTATCTGCTGAAGCATTCCATATGTGATCTGACTCGCTGAATGTCTTGCTGATATATGTCCCATTTCGTGTCCCATTACAAAGACAAATTCCGCCTCATTGTCGAGTGAAGCAAGTAGTCCTCTTGTAATCACAACATAGCCAGGGATAGCCCAGGCATTAGGAACCGAACTGTTCTGAATTGCAAAAGAAACAGGGAGATGCGGTCTGTGTGATACCTGATTTATACCTAAAACAATATTTTCGAGATAAGGTTTCAATTTTTCATCTTTGTATTCACCACCTCCTCCTAAATCACCCCAGAGTGCATTTGGATAAAGCTCTTTACCCATTTCGATTTCCCGATTCTCGGAAACGAACATGAGCTCACGCTGTCCTGAAACTGGATTAGTTGCACAGCTTATAATGAGGAACAGGAGAAAAAACAGGATGAATCTGTTAATATGCTTAAATTTCATAGTTTCTTTATCCGTTTGGTAATTTACATAATATAACATATCGAAGTTTGAAGAAGTTAGCCTAAATCCAGTGATAAGCTTACAGAAGCATTATATAGCATGTTATTGTGAGTCCTGAGTACTTTCGGGGTGTGACAGATTTGGGTTTAGCTATCTTGTTGACATGAGTAAACAAAGTATGTAGATTATATGTGAATATCAATCTAATATATCTTAATTTTGAAATTCTAAGGAGGTTGAAAATGGGTGATTTCCAAACAAAATGGCAGGCTGCTAATGATCCGGATACACAGCCTGAGATTCTTGATTCTCTTTCCGGTGATGTAAACTGGATTATCAGGAGTGCTGTTGCAAAAAACAGGAATACTTCCAAGGATGCGCTCAGAAAATTAGCGAAAGATGATAATTATATGGTTAGAAATAGCGTTGCATTAAATCCTCATACTCCAGAAGATGTGCTTGATAAATTAGCAAGCGATGACAACACAATGGTAAGGATTACTCTCGGGAAAAATCCCAAAGCTAAAATAGAAACTATAAGAAAATTAGTTGAAGATAAGTGTTTTACTGTTAGTAAGAGCGCCATAGAATCCGGTCGGGTATAATCTGTCATTCTTTAATTAGGAAAGGTTTTACTTATCATTCTCTATTGCCCTTATAATTTTCAACTATTCTGCATTTTCTGATTTTTTTAATGCATAATACATCCTGAAAATATAGATAAACCATTATAAAATTATGCTTATTCTGGGGATAGATACTTCTTGTGATGATACATCTGCCTCGGTTGTTGAGGATGGAATAAAGATAATATCAAATATTATCTCTAATCAGACAGATATACATAAAAAGTATGGAGGTATAGTCCCTGAGCTTGCATCCAGAAGACATATAGAAATGATCTGGCCAGTAGCCAATGAAGCATTAAAATGTGCTGGGGTTTCATTTAAGCATATAGACTGTATTGCTGTTTGTTATGGGCCTGGACTGATAGGCTCTTTATTAGTTGGATGTTCTTTTGCAAAGGCGCTTTGTTATTCGCAAAATATTCCGCTTATTGCAGTAAACCACCTTGAGGGTCACATCTTCACTCCGTTTTTAGAAGAGCACAAACCATCTTTTCCTTTTTTGGCTTTGATTGTTTCTGGTGGCCATACATCGCTATATCACGTAGATGGGTTTCAACAATATAAAGAGCTTGGCAGGACAAGAGACGATGCAGCAGGCGAGGCATATGATAAAGTATCAAAACTGCTTGGTCTTGGATATCCGGGAGGCCCTGTAATTGATAAGCTTTCAAAGGAAGGAAATCCAGAAGCAATCGATTTCCCGAGAGCTTACCTTCCAAATTCTTTTGATTTCAGTTTCAGCGGATTGAAGACTGCGGTACTGAATTTTTTAGAAAAGGGTGAAAAGGTGAGATTTGAGGATATAGCCGCATCTTTTCAAGCATCAGTAGTTGATGTGCTTGTCAAAAAAATTGAATGGGCAATAAAAAAAACATGGCTCAGAAGGGTTGTTATCTCAGGAGGAGTTGCTGCAAACAGCGAGTTACGTGAAAAAATGAAAGAGATGTGTGATAAAAGGGAAGTAGAGCTATTTCTACCTTCAGCTTCACTATGTACTGACAACGCTGCTATGATTGCAGCAGCAGGATATCACCATTTTAAGGCAGGAAATATTGCAGGACTGGATCTGAATCCAAAGGCATACTTACCGCTCTAAACCTGATTGTTCCTTCGTTTCAAGGCTATCATTCCTGCTATTACAATTAAAAACATTACTACACTGATTCCCTGAGCGATAGAGAGGTTATCGAAGATGAATCCTCGCTCGACATCCCCTCTGAAGAATTCCACCATAAACCTTAAAATGGAATAAAGAAGCAGATAGGTCATGAAAAGCTGGCCCTTGAATGATTTATGCTTTTTAAGAAGTAAAAGGATGAGAAAATTAATAAACTCTCCCCCAGATTCATAAAGCTGTGTCGGATGCAATGCGATATTAGTTGGAGCAAGACAATTTGGATCAGTAAAAATGATACCCCACGGCAATGATTCAGCAGTTTTTCCATAGCAGCATCCAGCAGAGAAGCAACCAAGTCTGCCAAATGCGTGCCCGATAGCAATCGAAGGTGCAAATAAATCAGCAATATCCCAAGTGCTAAGATTATGTTTTTTTACATACCAGATAACAGTTGGTATAGCAAAAAGAACTCCTCCATAAAATACAAGACCACCTTCCCATATTTTAAAAATATCTAAAGGATTTTTAAGATAGTGAGATGCATTCAACATAATAAAAAAAAGCCTTGATCCGAGGATTGAAGCAAGCAGGATATAAAAGCCAAGATCTATGATTTTATTCTCAGAGATACCATGTCTTTTTGCTTCCTTAACCGCTAATAATAGACCTAACAGAAACCCGAGGGCTACGAAAAAACCATAGGTATGTATAGTTACCGGGCCAAATTTTATTAGTATAGGATGCATGAATTTTATAATAACACAATTATTTGTGGCTTTTGATGCCCGTATGCAATTCTCTATTGTTAATGAATTGGCAAAAACTTTTTTGCAAGTTCAACTAAACCATAGATTTTGAGGTCAATATAAATTCCTTCTGCCCTAAATTCAGATAATCGTTTATCAAGCTCACTCATATGCACTTTAATAATTTCAATATCTTCAGCCTCATCCCTGCCTTGTATGCCTTTATATTCCAGTCCTCGCGCAAGATATGCAGTAAGTATTTCTCCAGAAGCACCTGATGACATGGGGCCGTCAGTGAGAAAAATCAATTCTTTTGCATCATATCCTGTTTCTTCGAGCAATTCTCTGCGAGCTGCGTCTTCAAGATGGCCTCCTTTATCATTCAGCCCAGCAGGAAATTCTATAACGTATCCATTAATAGGAGGTCTGAACTGTTTCGTAAGTAAGAATTGTTTGTCGTCTGTTATCGGGACTATGACAACAATACCTGCACAATTAACGCGTTCAAAAGACTCCCACTTCCTTTGCACACCAGAAGCGTCAATATAAGTGTTAATTACAAATCTAAGAAACTTGCCCTCAAAAATTGTCTTTTTTTCGATTATTTTCATTGCTCTCGCTACTCCCTTCTCTACATCCACGCCCTAATATTGTTATTTTTTGTACATTGGGATTGATGCCCGGAAAGTAGTGGTATTATCGTCTGTAAAAACTTCAAGTTCGCCATGAATTGCATTAATAAATCGGTATATAATATTTAAACCTCTGCCTTTCACTTCACCTTTTCTAATCTGTTCGATGCTTTCTTCTGGTATCTTTCCGGTGTTGCGAATCTCGAAACATGCCATATCACCATTTTTATAAGTCTTAATCGATAATTCACCGCCTTGCTCTGGTATGGCTTTTGTTGCATTATCGAGCAGATTATCGAGAACCCTCTCTAATCCGAATGGAAAACAGTAAATATATAATCCTGATTGTAATTCATCCTTAACAAGTCTGATATTTTTCCTTTTCTGTTCATTGATAGCTTCTTCATTTATCCTGAAACGAATAAGTAAAATTTCAGTAAGATCAACAGTGCGTTCACGACCTTCAATGGTTGGTAAGATAGCAAGTTCCTGCATTCTAATACCCTCTTGAATAACAATGTCCAAATACTCGGCAATTCTATCTTTTACACTGCTTATATCTTTTTCTTCTAAAAGTTTTTTTGCCCTTTTTGCAAAGCCAGCTATAGCGATACTTGGATTCTTAAAATCATGAAGAACATCATCCAGTTTTTCGATCCTGAGAGCTTTCATAATCTCTTTACCGAAAAAGCTGAGAAGTTCAATCTCGTGCTCGGTAAATTCCTGTCGTCGGTCTTTTGCATAGAATAAAAGGAAATAATTTATCTCATCTTTTGCTCTTAGTGGTATTAAAAGCACTGAATTTACATTATATTTTGAAGCGTATCTTTTTAATTCGTCATTAGATAGTCTGCTCTTCAAGGGATCCTTAATAAGGATGTATGATGAATCGATTCTATCATACATGTAATCCCCTCTTTTTTCTGTTTCATTGATTAATGCAGAAAAATATGGATGATCTTTTATTGAGTATAAACGGCTAATATCATAACTTTCCTGGCCATGTGGATATTCAAGTTCTAACTGAACATATTTTCTATCCGATGAAATTGAAAATAGAGAGCAGCTCTGAATCTGTAGGATGTCGACCAGTTCTGGAATCATCATTGTGAAGACATCTTTCATCTTAATCCCTTCCCTGTGGCTGAGCTTGACAAAAATCTTTTCAACGATTTTTTCTTTTTGCATGTTCAGTTTCTGAAGATAAAGGATGCGTTTTCTTGCAAGAACGTGACTTATTCTTCTTGCAAGCATTTCTGCATTAACAACTTCGAGGGGATCAAAATCTTTATTGATTTGTTTATAGTAAATTTGTATTGTTCCCTGTATATTTTTTTCACGAAAAAGAAAGCCGGGAATATTGATTGGAATAGCCATTAGAGAATTAAATCCATACTCTTTAACAATATCCTTGTTCTTATAATCAGGCTCCGTCATTATATTTGGTACAAGATAACTTTTTCCGCTTTTTATAACTTTACCTGCAACAGATTGTTCAACAGGAATACTCTTTAATCTTCCTGTCTCAGAATACTGATACGAGCCTAATGCAAGAAGCCTATCAGTCTCTGGGTCAAAAATTCGGATTGACGCTGCATCTGCATGTAGAAAATTCACAATAATTTTTGTTGCTTTAGCTAAAATCTCTTTCCAGTCGAGGGTAGGTTCAATACTTATGACGTCCTCAACTGTTCTAACGATATTTTCGAGCTGGGATGTGATTTCATTCTTAATATAATCTGCAAATTCATATATTTCTTCATCAGAGAAGTTATATTTCTTGATAATATGATTAGATCTAAGATAATTTAATAATTTATTAATCATAATTTTTTTATTTTTGAAAACGTTTGAATGGCTATTTACACTATATCAAAGAATGAGGTTTTCTTCAATATCACCAGGAGGGTTTCTTATGCTGCCCGGGAAATTTTCCCAACTACATCTGACACTACTGGGGAATTGAATGTTCCTTCTATTGCCTGAACCGGACAGTTACCGCTGCAGATTCCGCACCCTATACATTTAGCCCGGTCAATAGAATGTTTTTTGCCTGGTTCTCCACAAACTGCATCAACAGGACATATGTCATAACAGATATGGCAACCATTACAATTATCATTTATGTTAGCCTTTGGTCTTTCAGGAATAAAGTCTGAAATAGCTTTTGTCGGGCACTTCCGAACACATAATCCACAAACTTTACATCTATCGAGATTAATTTTCGAAAGGTTGGATTCTATGGATAAGGCTTCAAAAGGGCATACTTTTACGCAAATACCGCATGTAATGCAGCCTGTTTGACAATTACTTCTTATAACAGGGCCTTTGTCATGGGAATGACAGGTTACAAGAACACTTTTTGATGCAGGTATTACTTCAATTACTTTGACTGGACAGGCTGCTTCGCATTTTCTGCAACCAGTGCATTTACTAATATCAACTTGCGGGAGTTGATCATTGGTCATAGTTATAGCTCCGAAGGGACATACCTTTACACATGTCCCATAACCGAGGCATCCGTATATACATGCCTTGTCACCACCTCCTGCAAGGATTGCAGCTCTGCAATCCTGAACTCCTTCATAAATAAATCTTTTTTTAGATTTACTCAAACCACCCTTACATAATACTCTTGCATATACAGGCTCCCTCATTATTGGTTTCTTTCCTGTTATAAGAGCAACTGCTTCTGCAGTTTTCTTTCCACCTGGTGTGCAAAGATTTGGTGGAACATCAGGATTATTTACTACAGCTTCTGCATATTGTTCGCAACCTGCGAAACCACAAGCACCACAGTGTGTTTTTGCAAGAACATCTTTTACCTGTTCGACAAGTGGATTAATCTTGACAGAAAATTTTTTTGTAGCCAAAGCAAGTCCAAGTCCGAATAAAAGGCTGATCCCTCCAAGAAAAATTAAAGATGATTTCAGAACTTGTATAAAATGAACATGCTCTTTAGCTTCAATACCACCACCAACGCCAACAAGTGGAATAGCTGAATTAAATATATCAGCAAGCTGCAAGAACTGAAATACATATGTGAAAACATCCTGGATTTTTGTCATAGCCTTACAGTTGTAAAATCATATTAGACTTTTATTAAACCCGAAAACCCTGCAAATGCAAGGGCGATCAATCCTGTTACTATAAATGCAATCGGAAGTCCTCTGAATGGTGCCGGTATATCTGAAAGCTCAAGCTTTTCACGAATGCTGGCCATGATGATAAGTGCAAGAGCAAAGCCAAGACTTGAACCGAGTGCAAATGAAAGACTTTCGATTAAGTTATATCTTTCTCCAGCGTTGATTAAAGGAACAGCTAAAATAATGCAGTTCGTTGATATTAGAGCGAGATAGATTCCGAGTTTATAATAAAGCACAGGAGAAACTTTTCTCATGATAGTATCTGATGCCTGGACAAAACCAGCAACGATTCCGATGAATATAATGATTTTTAAAAAAGTAATATCAAGAGGTAGCATCACATAATTGAAGACAAGCCAGCTCAAAGCAGCACTGATCATCATAACAGCAGTGAAAGTGATGCTCATGCCGATTGCTGTTTCCATTCTTTTTGAAACCCCAAAGAAGATACAGAGGCCGAGGAAACGGGTGAAGACAAAATTATTAATCAGAGATGCTGAAACAATAAGTTCAAAGATTTTTCCAGTATCAGCGTTCATATTTTTTACCGTATTTTATGTCTATCCAGTTATATAAACCCATAAGAAAACCAACAGCAAAAAAACCTCCTGCAGGCAGTATCATTATCAATAATGGTTTTCCGCTTATTACAGAATAACCCCATATTGAGCCCTTTCCAAGGAGTTCTCTGAATAGGCTTATTATAGTGAGTGCAAATAGAAATCCTAGTCCCATACCTATTCCATCAAACATGGAAGGAACAAACTTGTTTTTACTTGCAAACATCTCAGCGCGAGCCAGTATTGAGGCAAAGGCAACTATTAATTGTATATAAAGCCCCATCTGTTTGTAAGCTTCAGGTGTAAATGCTGCCATTGTCATATCAGTTACAGTCACCCAACCTGAAATCACAAGCATAAAAACAGGAAGACGTATCCTTGGATGAATAATATTCCTCATGAGGGATATTGTGATGTTTACCATCACCTGGACAAAAAGAACAGCGGTCCCCATTAAAAAGCCATTTCTGAGATTATTTGTTACTGCAATAGAAGGACATAGACTGAGTGCAAGTTTAAAGATTGTATTCTCTTTAAATATTCCATTTTTCAGAAGTTCAATATAGTTTATTTTTTCTACTCTATTCATTTAATGTTTTTTTTAAAAAATTTACTCCATTCGTTACAGCGTCTTCTGCAACAGCTCTGGTTGAGATAGTTGCTCCTGATATTGCCTGAATGTAATCTTTTGTATCTGTCTTTAATACTTTCAAATGTTCTATATCTTTTCCTGCAAACTGGTTTCTAAAACTTTCTGACTCAATCTCGTCTCCAAGTCCAGGGGTTTCAGCATGGCCGAGGATACTTATGTTTAAAACCCTTAAGTCTGTATCAACAGCAATGAGTGTATCAATATAGCTTGAGTAACCTTTACCAAAAGATTCAATAATGTATCCGATAATCTGTTTATCTTTTTTTGCAATAAAATATTCAGCATGTTTTTCATGAGTAATCCATTCACCCATCCTTTGTATCGAATCAGCCCGGGGCATAAGTTTTTTCAATGCTGTTTCTTTTTCCTTTACAGTATTCCTATATATAATTGGAGAAGTTCGGGCATAAACAGCAGCAAGGATTATACCACCGATAATATATACTATGACGAGATTCAATGTTATTTTTATGATATCCCTGATTGTCATGTTTTAATTGGCTTTTTCTTTTGAATACCAAATATCTCGGTTTTAAACCCTCTGTCTATAAGTGGACAATTGGTCTTTTCGAAGGGCATACAAATGCACATGTACCGCATTCGAAACAATCAAAGAGATTATATTCCTTTGCTCCTTCATAGAATCCTTTTTCAGCATAAATACTCATCATTGAAGGCATGAGTCCCATAGGGCAAGCTTCAATACATCTACCACATCTTATGCATGGTCCAAAATCTCTTGTATGTATAATATCACTGGCTGTTAAAGCAACTATGCCTGATGCGCCTTTTGTAACAGGCACTTCAAGTGAAGCTAAGGCAAAACCCATCATTGGGCCACCTGATATGACTTTCACATTTTTATCTTTTAAGCCACCGCAATTTTCGATAAGATGAGAGCTGAGAGTACCTGGTTTTACTAAAAGATTTTTTGGGTTGTTTATACCTTCTCCTGTTATAGTAATAGTTCGCTCTATCAAAGGTTTTCCATACCGGACAGCTTCATATATTGCAAAAGATGTTCCTATTGCTAATACTCTTCCTGATACTGATGAATGGACAGGAGCTGAGACAAAACCTCCAGGTTCTCCGATTAAATCGCCTTTTTTACTTCCTGATTTATTGACACAAGTGGTTTGCACGATGCACCAAGATGCTGTGTCAGCGGAATAACAACTCTCTCTGGTTGGTTTGGTTCTTCTATAGGTTTATTTGATGTAAATCCTTTTTTATCTTGAGGATGTATGCCACCTTTAAAAGCCTTTATATTTACAGAGCTTTCTCCTACAAAATTGAAGCAGATAGGTAATAAAAAAATAAATTTCGATTTTTACCATTTACCATAGATATTTAACTAAAGTCAAGGTAAGTATAGGCTGAATTTAGCCAGAATCAATCAATTTTTTAATTATGATTCCAGCAAGTGCGTCTATAAATTTAGGATAAGTATTTAGTGAATCTATTCTTCTGAAATTCATACCAAGTTTTTCAGCTAAATTTCTATAAAGGATATCTATTTCGAAGAGAGTCTCGATATGGTCAGAAACAAAACTTATTGGAACGACAAGTATATTCTTAATTTTTTTTTGGGCAAGTTCCTGTAATTTCTCTTTGGTAGAAGGTCCAAGCCATTCAACAGGTCCACTTTTAGACTGGTAGCTGAGATGCCATTTCAGAGGTATCAGTTTTGTTATTTCTTGAATGGTTTCTTTAGTTTGTTGCTCATAAGGATCCCCCTGCTCGATAATCTTTTTGGGTAGACTATGTGCACTGAAAAGAACATGGATATCTTCCTCATCAATCCCTCTCCCTTTAGGGGGGAAGGATGGGCTGAATGATTCTATCCCTTTTTTTATCATATCTATAAGAGCCTCAATATATAGCGGATGTTTATTCCAGTATGGAATGGTCATTGTATCCATATTAAAAAATTTTGTTGCCTCATCAAATTTTGATAGAGAAGAACCCGATGTAGCTATAGAATATTGAGGATAAAGGCTTAGAGCGATTATTTTCCTTATACCATCTCTATGAATTTCAGAGATGATATCCTCAATCAGTGGATGCCAGTATCGCATTCCTACATATACCTTAAAAGAAATTTGAGTTTTGATAGTTGATAGTTGATTGTTTGAAGATTTCTTATTCAGTGTTTCCTCAAGTGCTTTTGCTTGAGCCATTGTTATATCAAGTATTGGTGATTTACCACCTATCATGCGATACATCTTTTCGGTTTTTTTGGACCTTATTGAAGATATTAGCCATGCTAATGGTTTTTGCATGAAGGAAGGCCCAAGCCGTATAATCTGTCTATCTGAAAAAAGGTTATAGAGAAAGGGCTTAATAGCCTGAAGAGAATCAGGACCGCCAAGATTAAGTAGCATGACACCTATAGTTTCTTTTTTAATATTATTAACTTTTCCTTCCATAATAATGGACCATCTCTACCATCGCAATCACATTTTCTGCAGGCGTTTGAGGTAATACACCATGTCCTAAATTGAATATATGACCTTTTGCATTTTCACCTTTCCATAAAATATCTTTTATTCTGTCTTCAAGTTTTTCTCTTGAAAGGAATAATGAACATGGATCGAGGTTTCCCTGCACAACAAGCTTTTTACCGAGTTTTTTGATTGCATCAGCAATATCAATCCTCCAGTCTATGCCTATAACATCAGCGCCTGCTTTCTTAACTTCCCTGAGAATTCCCGCACAGTCATTTACAAAATAGATTATCGGTACTCCTTCTTTTTTAATCTCGGAAATAACTTTTTTTACATATGGAAGAGCATATGTCTTGTAATCGACAGGAGACAGAATCCCTGCCCATGTATCAAAAATCTGTACCGCCTGAACACCAGAATGTATCTGTGCAGAGAGATAAGCAGTAATGGTTGTAGCAATTTTTTCCATAAGATAATCAAATACGTTACTATGCTGAAACATCAATTTTTTTGTATGAAGGAAATTCCTTGATGTCCCACCCTCGATCATATAAGTAGCGAGCGTAAAAGGTGCACCAGAAAATCCTATTAAAGGGACTTTATTTTTAAGCTCTTTTCTGAGAATTCTGATAGTCTCTAAAACAAAAGAGAGATCTTCCTCGATGTCTGGAATAACCAATCGCTCTACTGATAATTTATTCCTGATTGGTTCGCTAAGTAAAGGACCTTCTTTTTCAGAAAACTCAAGCTTCATGCCCATAGATTCTACTGGGATAAGGATGTCGGAAAATAATATTGCAGCATCAACTCCAAGAAGATTGACTGGCTGTAATGTAACTTCAGCTGCAAGACTGGGAGTTTTACAGAGAGTGAGAAAATCGATATGTGATCGGATAGCCTGGTATTCAGGAAGGTACCTTCCTGCCTGACGCATGAGCCATACAGGTGTATACTCCACTTTTTCGCCTCGACAGGCTTTTAGAAATGTATCATTCATGATTCCCTCCATTTTTCTTAATTTTCATTTTTAGAGGAATATGACTGCAAAAAGGCTCTTCTTCCAGATAGTCTCCATATATTGAATATGCCCTTGCCCGGCACCCGCCACATACTGTAATGTATTCGCATGATCCACACTTGCCTTTATAACTTTTAAAATCTCTAAGTTCTTTGAAAAGTTGTGAATTTTCCCAAACATCCTTGAAAGATTGATTTTTAAGATTTCCTGCTGATTTCGGGAAATAGCTGCATGGAAGAACATTTTCATCAACATCAATAAGTGCTATGAGCTGTCCAGCAATGCAGCCCTTTGCACCGCCTGTAGAAAATTTTAAAGTCCTCCTTTCGAATTTAGTCCCTTCTTCTTTCGATTTCTGAAGGACTACTCTGTAATAATGTGGTGCACAAGTAGGTCTTACAAGTATATCCTTTTCGTCTTTTTCCATGTGATAATGCCATTCGAGAATCTCTTCATAATCCTCCTTTGATATAAGCTCGTTCATTATCTCCTCACCCCTGCCAGTTGGGACGATCATAAACATATACCATGCAGTGGCACCGATGTTCTTTGCAAGTTTATATACCTTTGGTATTTCTTCCTGATTTCTTTTTGTAAAAGATGAATTGATAATAAATTCGATGCCGTATTTACGGAATAGTGTTGCGGCATGAATAGTTCCTTCGAATGCACCTTTCTGATTTCTGAAATCATCATGAGTTTTTTCATTTGAACCATCGAGGCTAAGGGATACAATCTTCATTCCTGAAGACTTAATCTTATCACAGACCGAATCATCAACAAGAGTTCCATTTGTAGCAAGACACATCCTTAGTCCTTTATCCGTACCATAGCGTGCAATCTCAAATACATCTTTTCTGAGCAGAGGTTCGCCTCCTGAAAGCACTATAACAGGTTTTGCATAACTTGTGATATCATTTATGATTCTAAATGCTTCTTCTGTGGAAAAATCAGGATGTGCATTGACTTCTATTTCTGATGAAGATCTACAGTGGATGCATTTTAGATTACATCTTCTGGTTATTTCCCATGCTATCCATTTTGGTGTGAATTCTATAATCATCTATATCCCCTATTTACTTGTGACATAGTCATTCTGTATGACTTCAGCATAAGATTCGGATTGAGTTTTAATGTCCCATATATGATGCTGTATTGCATTAAGCAGGGAAGAGAATGTTCCTGGATCGAGTGCAGAGATGGATATTGCATTATATCGCATTGATAAATTTCTTGCTTCTTCGTAATTCAATTTATCAATTTTATTAAAAACGAGAAGACGAGGTTTCAGATTTAAATTAAGATCCTTTAAAATGTTCTCAACAGATTCGATATGTTGTTCAAAGCGGGGATTAGATACATCAACAAGATGCAGAAACAGATCAGCATCCTCAAGTTCTTCAAGAGTTGACCTGAAAGCAGACATAAGATCCTTGGGTAGATCTCTAATGAATCCAACTGTATCAGTAATTATAACATCGCGTTCCTTTGGAAAACGCAGGCGTCTGCTTGAGGTATCGAGAGTTGCAAAAAGTTTATCCTCAACAAATACAGAACTTTTTGTAAGCGAATTTAACAAAGTGGATTTCCCTGCATTGGTATATCCAATAATTGAAATGATCGGTATCCCCTGTTCAACCCTCCGTTGTTTCCTCTGCTTTCTTGCTTCACTGAGTGTTCTCAGCTCTTTATCAAGGAGAGCAATTCTATCACGAACACGCCTTCTGTCAATCTCCAATTTCATTTCACCTGGCCCTCTGCCACCGATACCGCCCATTAAACGTGACATAGCAGTTCCTTTACCGGTTAATCTCGGAAGGCGGTATTTTAACTGAGCTAGTTCAACCTGGACTTTACCATCTCTGCTATGTGCACGGCGTGCGAAGATATCGAGTATTAACTGTGAACGATCAATAACCTTTAGCTCTGTAAGCTCGCTGATAGATTTTACCTGTGAGGGGCTGAGCTCTTGATCGAAGATAAGAAGTGTAGCTCCTTTGCTCAGAGCATTGATTATCATTTCTTTTATCTTACCTTCACCCATAAGATATCTTGGGTTTATTTGTCTGGGTCTCTGAATTAAAGTATCGAGAACGAGCACGTTACTTGAGCGTGCAAGGTCCTTCAATTCCTCAATTGAATCTTCCTGTTCAAATTTAGGTCTTGTTGAAACACTTACAAGTATAGCGCGCTCTCTGCTATCATCCGAACTGAAGAGTCTATGCCTCTCCATTTCACTTTCGAGTGATGTTATGAAAGGTAAAAATTCGAGTTCAAAAGCATGGAAATTTTGGTAATGAAGAATCTCGAAAGGTTTTGTGCCATCTGGTAATAAATAAGCGATATAGATATTCCCTGGGAAACCTTTTCTAACCCCTATTGATGCTATTAGATCTAATCTTAAAAGGGCAAGATCTGTTAAGTCATCCTGAGTGAGTGCTTCTTCATTCAGATGTGTATGGATCAGCCTCAGCCCTCTTAGAGGTTTTCTCCCTAAACGATAATCCGCAAGCTCCGGGATATAAATGCTTTTTGCATCACCGATAATCACATGTGTGATAGAACCGTTTCTATCAATGAGAATACCTATCTGACGGTTTATCTCGTAAGAGATTTCAGTAATAAATCTGGCGAGTTCAGGTGTTATTACTTCACGATATGCTTTTCTCCTGTAAATTCTTTCGAGTAAGTGAAGGTAACTTGTCTTAAGACCTGATAGATTTCCGTGAAGTGCTGGTATTTAAGACCTCCATTTTTTTATATTTATTATATCATAATGAACAAGGGGGTAATTTTATGAAAGTTATATCTGAGAAAAAAATTGAGGGAAAGTTATTACGTCTTGTGCTGGGGGACATTACTGAAAGAGACGTAGATGCAATAGTGAATGCAGCGAATTCTTATCTACAACATGGAGGTGGGGTTGCGGGTGCAATAGTAAAAAAAGGTGGGCATATTATACAGGAGGAAAGCGATAGGATAGGTTTTGTTCCCGTAGGAAATGCTGCGATTACAAGTGCAGGCAGGTTGCCAGCGAAGTATGTAATTCATGCAGTGGGGCCAAGAATGGGAGAAGGAGATGAGGATAATAAACTGAAGGAAGCTATAATTAACAGCTTACAGCTTGCAGATAAGAAGGGAATAAAGAGTATATCAATGCCAGCAATAAGTTCAGGTATATTCGGATTTCCGAAGGACAGATGTGCAATGATTCTTGTCAGAACTGCATTGGATTACATCAGAAAAAATCCCCGAAGTTGTCTTACATTGATTGAGTTCTGTATATTTGATGAAGTGACTGCTAAATATTTTAAAAGTGAATTTGATAAAATAATAGACATTTAATTATTATATTAACCCGATGAAGAGGTTCTATAAAACATCATTATGAATAGGGTTTTAAGTAAATCATGACAAGAGATATCTTACATGATGTTATTATTGTTGGAGCAGGACCTATAGGCAGTTATACAGCATATCTTTTAGCTAAAAAAGGTTTAGATGTTGGTATCATCGAAAGGAATAATGTTATTGCCAAAAATATCAACTGCACAGGAATAATAAGCAATGAATGCCTGAAGAAATTCCAATTTAAGAAGGATGTAATCCTTAAACCTATCCGTTCAATTAAAGCATTTTCACCATCAGGAGTGTTTTTGAGATACGAGGCTGATATCCCATTTGCATATGCTATCGAACGTGAATTATTTGATACTGAAATAAACCGTATGGCTCAGGAAGAAGGGGCAACTTTGTACCTTAATACTAAGGCAAAAGAAGCCATTATTGACAAAAAAGGGTTTGTTCTTCGTGTTATGACTGAAGAAAGTGAGAAAGAAATCTCCTCGAGAGTTGGAGTGATTGCAACAGGGTTTGAGTTTACATCTCTAAAGAGCGCACTAAAAAAACCTTCTGAGTATCTTTATGGAATACAAACAGAAGGAATAATGGAAGATATAGATGATGTTGAGGTTTATTTTGGTAGAAATATTGCTCCAGGTTCATTTGCATGGATAGTGCCAACCGCTGGAAAAACTGTCAGGATAGGACTTATCGTAAAGGATAAACCTTTAGAGTATTTAAAAAAATTTCTCCAAACTCCTAACATATTAGACAGACTGATGTATAGTGACTATAAAATAAAGTGCAGTCCTATCCCGCTTGGTTCGATTTCTAAGAGTTATGCACAAAGGCTTCTCATTGTTGGAGAAGCAGCTGGTCAGGTTAAGACAACAACAGGAGGTGGTATTTATTTTGGCATGCTCTGTTCCGAGATTGCTGCAGATACTATTTATAAGGCTTTTCAAACCAATGATTACAGTGAGCGATTATTCAAGCAATACGAAATTTTATGGAAAAAGAAAATTGATATCGAATTGAAGTCTGGTTTGATTTTGAGGAGCATTTTTTCTAAGTTTTCAGATCATCAGATTGATAATATTATTGATTTTGCAAGGAGAGATGGAGTTCTTCCTTTTATTAAAAAGTCAGACTTTGACTGGCACAGGGGTCTCGCATCCTATCTAATAAGTCATATTCTTAAAAAAAGACTTTTTCATAAAAAATAGCAGCAAATATTTAACCCTGAGTATTCATAACGAGCGCTATTCCAAAGGTTTATTATTTCTATCCTAAGCTTGCTCTGGGAGAAAGCTCTTTAAGCCGAATAATGCAGACATTGCTCAAAAATTTCTTTAACTCAATGAATTATCGGATTTATTTTAATTGTTTTATGGACAAAAATATTCGTAAACCCATTAGTTAAAGGAACACTAAGGAATCGAAAAATAAATTTTTTCACAACATCTGCATTATTCAACTGCATTTTTTGGGTTAACAAAGTTATCGCTGGACTTGGGTATAAATTAACTGGAGGCAGGCACAAAAAAAGGCAGACAAAATGTCTGCCTTTTTAGATTATATTGTACTACTATTGAAGGAGCTTTCCAAACGGGTTCACGAAGATGAGAATTAAGACAACAACGAGAGCATAAATTGCAAGAGACTCGATCATAGCAAGACCGATGATGAGTGTTGTAGTGATCTTACCGGAAGCACCTGGATTTCTTGCAACGCCTTCGCAAGCAGAACCAAGACCTGTACCCATCCCAATGCCTGTACCGAATGCAGCGAGGCCCATAGCAATACCACATCCAAGGGCAGCAAGAGCGTAATAAAAGATATTAGAACTTTTTGCTCCTGTAGCTGCTGCCTCCTCGGCAAAACATAAAGGAGCTGTAACCCAGATCATAGTGAGGGCAAGAAGAAGAACAACAACAGTCTTTTTCATTACTGACTTCCTCCTTTCATTAAAGAAATGAAATTAATGTGCCTCTTCGACGGCACCAGCGAAATAGCAGATTGTCAAAAGTGTAAAAACAAGTGCCTGAATAACACTAACAAGTAAACCAAGTCCTAAAATAACACACGGAATTATCCATGGTGCGATGATTCCGAGAACAAGAAGTAATATATGTTTTCCTGTCATATTGCCAAAAAGTCGGACAGTAAGTGTTAATGGACGAACAAAATGACCAATAACCTCTACCGGAAACATTAAAATCATAAGAGGAAGCCCTTTTAGTGAACGAATAGGTCCGACGAAGTGATTTATATAACTAAGTCCATGAACCTTAAAGCCAAAAAAATGGTAAAGTAAAAAAACAGGGATTGCCATAGCTGCATTTGTATTGACATTTGCGGTTGCAGCAGTAAAGCCAGGAACTAAACTCATGAGATTTGCCAGAAGAATAAACAAAAAAATTGTACAGATAAAAGGGAATAAAGTTTTGCTCCAGTGGTGGCCTATAGTATCATCTACCAATTTAAATATCTGCTCAAGAATTAACTCAATAAAGTTCTGTAGTCCTTTTGGAATCAAACGCATAGAACCTTTTACAGCAAGAGCTATAACTATTAAAAGTATTGATACTAAAATTGCATGACTGACATTATGTGGTACTACTTCGGGATTAATGATAGCATCCATTAATAGTGTCTCGTGTAAACCCTCCATATGTGCCTCCTGATTGAAAAAGTAGCTTATATTACATGCTTAATAGTGAAAAGTCAAGAGGTAAAATAAAGTAATATTTACTCACCCTTTACAAAAACAGTTTGCGGAGAAAAATTTGGATCTATTACATATGCCTCATTAAAGTATTTTACTGATTCCTTATGTTTTTTTAACTTGTAAGATGCATAACCGATCAAATAATAAGCATAAGGATCAGGTTTTTTTTCTACGTATTGTTTCAATAGACTAATAGCAGTTTTATAGTCTCCTTTCTTATAAGATAGAAAGGCTTTTTCATAACTTACCTCATCTGCATAAGCGAAAGTGCTCATGAAAACTATAATTGCCAATACAAAGATTAAAATTTTCATAATTACCTCCTAATCAAAATTAAGGTTTATATTTTTTTCCTTCGTCGGATGGATAGAAGGTGATGCTGTGTATTTTTTAGGCTCAGTGCCTTCTATGAAATATTCTTTCATCCCTTTTGAATCATCTTTTACTAAAAGCCCTGTTGTAGGGTCTATTGTACAACTAATAATGCCTTCAGGAATAGGAAATTCTTCTGGTTCTTCTGTCAGAAAATTTTTCATAAAAGATACCCAAATAGGAGATGCTGCTTGAGCGCCTGTCTCGTGATGACCCAACGGCCTCATGTCGTCAAATCCTACCCAAACAGCAGCAACCAGATGAGGGGAATAACCGACAAACCAGGCATCTCTATAGTCGTTTGTAGTACCTGTTTTCCCAGCAACAGGCCTTCCGAGTGATTTAGCACGCCAGCCAGTGCCTTTTTTTACCACGTCTTCCATTATTGAAGTGATGAGGAATGCTGTTTGGGGGTTCAAAATCTCTTCTGCCTCTGGTTCATTACTTTCTATAATTCTTCCTTTTGAATCAGTAATATACTTGATTGCAATAGGATTAATTTTCATCCCACCATTTGCAAAAACACAGTAAGAGAGTGCAAGATCGAGTGGAGTCAGGCTGAGAGAACCTAATGCTATTGTAAGATCATGCGGCATATCGGCTTTTATCCCCATATTCCTTGCAAAATCTATCAAATTCTGTATTCCTATTTCCTCGGCTAATTTTACTGTAACGACATTTCTTGAATAAGTCAATGCTTCTCTGAGAGTAATAGGGCCGTAGTATTCACGGTCTGCGTTTTCAGGGGTCCAGTTGCCTCCGGGACCTCCTGGATAAGTTACTGGTTCATCAATGAATATACTTGCAGGTGTAAATCCATGATCCAATGCAGCAGCATAAATTATTGGTTTAAATGCAGAACCCGGTTGTCTTTTTGCATAAGCAGCTCTGTTATAACTGCTCTTTATGAAATCGTATCCACCGATCATTGCACGTATAAAGCCTGTTTCCTGTTCAATTGCAATTAAAGCTCCTTCTACTTCCGGTTCTTGTTCAAGTCTGAGATGCACAGCATCCCCGCTCCTGTTTTTAATACTAACTTTAACAACATCTCCTGGCTGGAGAATATTTATTAGAGAGAATTCTTTCATGAACTTGACTTTGCCACTTTTTGAGTCAATAACCTTTGAAGCCCATTTAGCATCATCTATAGAAAGTTTTCCGAGTATTCCCCTTGTCTTAATAATCGCTTCTTTATTACTTACCTTGAGAACAAGGCCAGAAGATATATCTCCGGAATTAGTGACAACTGTGTTAACAATATCTTTCATTTTCAACTCTTTTTCAATATCGATGTCACTTTTATGCTCTATGGGACCTCGCCATCCTCTTCTTTTATCAAGTTCCCGTAGCCCCTGCTGTATTGCCTTTGCAGCAATTATCTGAGCTCTTCTATCTAAAGTTGTATATACTTTAAGGTTTTCCTTGTAGACTTTTTCTTCACCATACTTTTCTTCAAGATATCTTTTTATATATTCAATAAAATAATTATTTGCTTCTATATATTTACGTGTGCTTGAGAGATAAAGGGGTTGTTTTAAAGCAGCATCTTTATCAGATTTTTTGATATATCCTTCGTCCTCCATACGTGAAAGCACTGTAAGCTGACGTTCTCTTGCTTTTGTAATGTCATTGTAAGGGGAGTAAATAGCAGGAGCTCTTATGAGACCTGCTATGACTGCAGCTTCAGACAGTGAAATATTTCTGACTGATTTCCCGAAATAAGTTTTTGATGCCATCTCAACACCATAAGCACCATGGCCGAAATAGATTTTATTCAGATAGAGTTCAAGTATTTCCTTTTTATCGAGGTTTTTTTCGATCTTGAACGCAAGAGCCGCTTCCCTGATCTTCCTTTTCAGCGTCTTCTCAGGAGTTAGAAATATAACTTTCGCAAGCTGTTGTGTAATAGTGCTTCCTCCTTCTTTCAGTTCTATGTAAAGGATATCTTTTACTAATGCCCTTAAGATAGCAAGATAATCAACACCTTTATGTTTCCAGTATCTGGAGTCTTCAACAGCAATAACAGCGTTAATCATATGCAGTGGTATTTTCTCGATTGGTACAAATATCCCTTTTTCAGCTTTAAGTTCACCAATAAGAACATCATCATCTGAATATATCCTCGTGCCTACTTCAGGTTTATATTCCTTAATCTCTTCAATGGATGGGATACCATGAGTGAATGCAAGGTATGCTCCTACTGTAGTGCCAATAATGATGGCTAAGGCTGCAATGATTAAAATGTATCTAAACCTCATTGCTCAATTATACTTTTGATTCAAAGGGTGTGTCAAAAAGAGTTTTCCATTACATTGACTTGAACCTGTTTATAAGTTTAATATCATAATTATGCGTCAACACTCTGATTATGTTCCCCTGCATCTGCATACTGAGTATAGCCTGCTTGATGGAGCAATAAGAATAAAGGAACTTGTAGAACAGGCAGTTACTTATAAAATGCCAGCGGTAGCTATTACGGACCACGGAAACCTATTCGGAGCGGTAGAGTTTTACAGGAATACCACAAAAGCAGGAATAAAACCCATAATCGGATGCGAGGTATATGTTGCACCCGGAAGCCGGTTTGAAAAAAGACCTGCCCAGGATATTGAGGAAGCATCTTTTCATCTTATTCTTCTTGCAAAAGATAATCATGGATACAGGAATCTTGTTTCACTTGTAACCAGGGCATATACAGAGGGATTTTATTACAAGCCGCGAATAGACATAGATCTTCTCAAGCAATATTGTAATGGGTTGATTGGGTTAACCTCATGTTTGAAAGGAGAAGTGCCATTTTATTTACAGAGGGGCATGATTGATAAAGCACGTGAGAAGGCATGTGAATACAAAGAGATTTTTGGCCCTGAGAATTTTTATATTGAGTTACAACACAACGGAATCCCTGAACAGGAAGAAGTGAACAAAAAACTGGTGGAGCTTGCCAGGGATTTACAGATAAGAGTAGTGGCAACAAATGACTGTCATTATATGAGGCGGGATGATGCAAAGGCACATGATATTCTTCTTTGCATACAGACAGGTAAAACTGTCAAAGACAAAGGAAGACTTCAGTTCCAATCGGATGGATTCTATTTTAAGTCTCCACATGAAATGAAAGAAGCTTTTAAGGATATTCCAGAAGCTATAATGAATACGAGATTAATCGCAGAGATGTGCAATGTTGAATTCAAGTTAGGATTTAATCTGCTTCCTCGATATGAGCTGCCAAACGGTCAATCTGCAAATGATTTGCTGGAAAAAATTGCCTTTGAAGGAATGAAAACTAAACTTGGGAATGAACCGCCTGCTGAATATAAAGAGAGACTTAAGAGAGAGTTAGAGATGATAAAGAAGATGGATTATTCTTCATACTTCCTGATAGTCTGGGATTTTATTAGTTTTGCTAAAAAGAAGGGAATTCCTGTAGGTCCAGGGAGAGGCTCTGCAGCGGGAAGTCTTGTGTCATATTTTCTTGGTATTACAGATATTGATCCAGTTAAATATAATCTTCTTTTTGAGAGATTCTTGAATCCTGAAAGAGTAAATATGCCAGATATAGATGTTGACTTTTGTAAAGACAGGAGGTCAGAAGTTATATCTTATGTTGCTGAAAAATACGGACAGGATCATGTTGCACAGATTATTACATTTGGTACAATGGCTGCTAAGGCAGCAATTAGAGATGTCGGCAGAGCGCTTGACTTCTCATATGGAGAGGTTGATAGAATCGCAAAGCTAATTCCCGCTACTCCAAATATTACGATCGAAGAAACTCTAAAGATTGAGCCTCAGTTAAAGGTACTTTATGAAACGAATTCCAGGATACAGGAACTCATCAATACTGCAATAAGACTTGAAGGGCTCTGCAGACATGCATCAACTCATGCTGCTGGAGTTGTTATTTCACCCGTGCCTTTAACAGAGTATACGCCTCTATATAAGAACCCTACTGATGGTAGTATTATGACCCAATTTGATATGAATTCAGTTGAAAAAATCGGGTTGCTCAAATTCGATTTTCTTGGACTTAAGACACTCACAGTTATAGATAAGACGTTGAAGTATCTCAGAGAAAATGGTAAAGAATTTTCATTGAAGGATATATCTTTTGAAGATAAAAAGACATATGACCTTTTAAGTTCAGGAAATACAACCGGTATATTCCAGCTTGAAAGCGCGGGAATGCGAGACCTCCTGGTGAGGATCAATCCAAATAGATTTGAGGATTTAATAGCTATCGTAGCATTGCACAGACCTGGTCCGATGGCGAGTGGAATGATCGATGACTTTATCAAAAGAAAGAAGGGAAAGATTTCAGTAAAACATCCTCTTCCACAATTAAAGGATATCCTTGACGAGACATATGGAATAATTCTCTATCAGGAGCAGGTGATGACAATAGCTAATAAACTTGCAAACTTTACGATGGGACAGGCAGATATTCTAAGAAAGGCGATGGGAAAAAAGATGCCTGAGGAGATGGAGAAGCTCAAAGAGGCATTTATTAAGGGAGCAAAAGCTAATAATATATCAGAAAAAAAGGCAATAACTATATTCGATTTGATGGCATCTTTTGCACAGTATGGATTTAACAAATCTCATTCTGCTGCATATGCTTATGTTGCCTATCAAACAGCTTATCTGAAGGCACACTTCCCTGTCGAATTTATGGCTGCTACTCTATCTGCAGATATGGACAATACAGACAAGGTTGTCAGATTTATTGCAGATTGTCGTGAAATGGGGATATCTATACTTCCTCCTGATATTAATCAATCCGGAAGAGAATTTAAAGTGATCGGGAATTCAATACGCTTTGGCCTTGAAGCAGTCAAGGGAGTTGGTTCAGCAGCGATAGATTCAATATTGGAATCAAGAGATAAAGGTGGAGCCTTTTCTTCAATTTCAGATTTCCTTGAAAAAGTTGACCAGAGAAGAGTGAATAAAAAAGTTATAGAAAGCCTTGTTAAAGCTGGAGCCTTTGATTCACTGGATACTTCAAGACCCAGAGTTCTTGAATACATGAATAGAATGCTGAATGGCAGTTCAAAGATTTATGCTGCAAGATTTTCTGGTCAACAGAGTATTTTCGATACATATAGAGATGAACCTGAAGAATTTGTTGCACAATGGAGTACAGATGAAATTCTTAAATATGAAAAGGAAGCACTTGGTTTTTATATAACTGGTCATCCATTGACGAAATACGATAAACTGTTGAAAAAGATGGGGACGACAAAGATATCCGCTCTCGACAATCTTGAAGATGGAAGAGAAGTTAAAATAATTGGTATTGTGACAGGTATAAAAAAATTTCCAACAAAATCAAAGGCAGAAATAATGGCATATGTTACCATTGAGGACCCAGAGGGACATGTTGAAGTTATTGTTTTTCCTGAATTATACAGGTCATGTATACAGATATTGCAGAAAGATTTGCCTCTACTTGTAAAAGGGACTCTTGATAAGACAGAAAAAGGAATAAAAATTAAATCTACGGAGATATCAACAATAGATACATTAGACACAAAAGCTAAACATAAAGTCGAAATAAGCCTGAGAAATCCTGATCCTGATAGTACAGACCTCATCAGACTGAGAGATATTCTGTTATCGCAGAATGAGGGGAAATATCCACTGTATCTGAGAATACATTTAAGAGATTTTGAAGCGATAATAGCAACTGGTTTCAGTATATCTCCAGATAATGATACAATTCATAAAATAGAAGAAATAACCGGTAAAGGAGCGGTATTCTGTCAATGATCAGATATTATCTTGAATTTGAACGACCTCTCGAAGAACTCGAAATTAAAATAGAAGAACTCAAAAGGTTATCAGATGGAAGAGAGATAGATATTTCAGGAGAGATCAAGAAGCTTGAAAAGAAGGTAAAAGATTTATGTTCCGAAATATATTCTTCACTTACACCCTGGCAAAAGACTTTAATAGCAAGACATCCTGAAAGACCTTATACATTAGATTACATTAACCTTTTGACAAGTGACTTTATAGAAATTCATGGAGACAGGAGATTCTCTGACGATCCTGCAATTGTAGCAGGAATAGCAAAAATCAATGACATTCCAGTAATTATTATCGGACATCAGAAAGGGCGCGGTACCAAGGAGAGGATTTTTAGAAATTTTGGGCAACCTCATCCAGAAGGTTATAGGAAAGCTCTCAGGGTTATGAAGCTTGCTGAAAAATTCAAAAAGCCAGTTATAACTTTTATCGATACACCCGGAGCCTACCCTGGAATTGGTGCTGAGGAAAGGGGACAGGCAGAAGCAATTGCGGTGAATCTCGCAGAGATGTCGAAACTGAGGATACCGATTATATCTATTGTTATCGGTGAAGGTGGAAGTGGAGGAGCATTGGCACTTAGTGTTGCTGATAGGATATACATGCTCGAGCATTCTGTTTATTCTGTCATTTCTCCCGAAGGTTGTGCAGCGATATTATGGAAGAAGAATGGAGAACTCGGACCTGAAGATTTTTCAAAGGCAGCAGAAACACTCAAGATGACCGCAAATGACCTGCTGAATTTCAAAATTATAGATGGTATTATCCCTGAACCTCTCGGAGGTGCTCATCGAGATCCTGAAGGTATGGCTAAAAAAATTATAGAATATATTTTAGCAGCTATAGAAGAGTTAAGCGCAAAAAGCATTAATAAATTGCTCGAAGAGAGATATAAAAAGTACCGGCGAATAGGAATGTTCAATGAAGAATCAGAATAGAACAGAAGTTTAAAGATTTAATAATTTATTATTTATTATGCTGCCTAAAATCTCAACCATACCTCCAAATACTGGTGTCTATATTTTTAAAAATGCAAAAGAGAAAGCTCTATATGTAGGAAAAGCAAAAAATCTTAAGAACCGCCTCAGAAGTTATTTTCAGCAAACATCAAGCCTTGACAATCGTAAAGTCTCTATGATGAGAGAGGTGAGTGATATTTCATATATCGTTACAAGTAATGAGCTGGAAGCTTTTGTGCTTGAAGCAAATCTCATAAAACAGTTCAGGCCAAAATTTAATATCATTCTCAGAGATGATAAGAACTACCCATATCTGAAATTAACTATAAATGAGGAATGGCCAAAATTAGAAGTTGTAAGAAAGATAAAAAAGGATGGCGCATTATATTTTGGGCCATATGTGCCAGCCAGCTCAATGTGGGAGACACTTGCTTTTATCAGGAAGAATTTTTATTTAAGGCACTGTCGGTTCGTTCTTGATAAGAAAATAAGACCATGTATTCAATATCAGATGGGAAGGTGTTTTGCGCCATGTGCAGGCTATATAAGCAGGGAAGAATATATGAAACACATAGACGAAGTAAGACTTTTTCTTAGTGGTAAAAGAAAGGATCTTATTGGAGTACTCAAGAAGAGAATGATAAATCTTTCAGATGAGATGAAATTTGAAGATGCTGCAAAACTGCGGGATAGAATTAAATCAATTGAACAGGTATGGTTATCACAGAAAGTAATTGTTCCTGAACTTGAAGATATTGATATAGCTGGTTTTTATAGAGAAGATACAGAAGTTGTAATTCTATTGCTATTTATTCGTAAAGGAATTACGATCGGTTCAAAAGATTTTTTAATCAGAAAAAATGTAGATGTTACAGATTCGGAGATGATGCACGCCTTCTTGTCTCAATTTTATTCAAAGGAGATTATTCCTCCCACAGAAATTGTTACATCAATATTACCAGATGATATGGAATCACTTGAGATGTGGTTGACCCACCGTAGAGGAGAACAGGTAAAAATAATACTGCCAACATCGGGAAAGAAAAAGGAACTTCTGGATATGGCAATTGAAAATGCACAGTTTGTCTTGCGATCGAGGAAAATAGAGAAGACAGAGGAAATTCTTGAAGAAATAAAGGAGAAATTATATCTCGAAAAGAAACCTGAAAGTATCGGAGCATTTGATGTTTCATCTATATCAGGTGACGAGGCTGTTGGTGCCTTTGTTTATTGGGCTGATGGTGAGTTCAAAAAAGATATGTACAGGAGAATGAAGGTAAAATCGGTAAAAACGATTGATGATTATTCTATGATGGAAGAAATCATAAGTCGTATTATAGGCAACCTCGGTGGTTCTCTGCCAGACCTTGTGATTATTGACGGAGGTAAAGGGCATCTTGAAAGAGCAAGCAAGGTTATTGAAAGAAATATAAATATATTAAAAAAAACTCCTTCTCTTGTTGCTATAGCAAAACATCCAGATAGGGCTTTCCTTACAAAAATTACTTCAGAGATAAGCCTTGAAGATAGAAGTCAAGCGGCATTAATGCTTAAAAAAATAAGAGATGAGACTCATAGATTTGCTATAGAGTATCATAGGAAATTAAGGAGCAAAAAAATTCTATTATCTCCACTTGGGAAGATTCCGGGTGTAGGAATAAAGAGAAGGCTTGAACTTTTAAGAGTTTTTGGTAGTATAGAAAGTATAAAGAGTGCTGATGTTAATCAAATAGCTAAATTGAAAGGCTTCAATAAAAAAGTTGCAGAAAAGATTTTGTATGAATTAAGGAGGTCTCAATGATTCAGATAATTTTATTGCTTTTGATTTTTTTGATGCCAGGTTATTCCGAAGCTGCCTATAAAATTTATTTAAAAAACGGTTCTGTGATTCCAGATGTTATTTCTTATACTGAGGGACAGGAAGAAATTTCGATATATTTCAGCACAGGCTCAATGACTTTATACAAGAAGGATATTGAAAAAATAGAAGAGAGCGAAGAACCCATGAAAGACTTCATAAGAAGTGAAACAAAAGAGACACAGGAGACGCTACGTTCGAACAATATGCCGGCTCCTTCTGATGAGAAAGATATTAGACGAAATGCATTGCAGAAGGATCTGGATTCTATTCTCTCTGAAATTAGGTCACTTGAGGAGAAAGAGTCAAGACTTGTTACAGAAATAAATCAGAAATCAAGTAAAAAGGTTTATAACACCTTTCAACTAAGACAATTAGAAAATGAAATAGAGCCATTGCAAAAAGAATTATCTAACATTCAGCAGAAAAAGTCCGAACTGTTAAAAAACAGAGACACTCTTCTGGATGAACTTAGAACTTTACAAAGATAAATTAAGAAATCGGTTTATTGTGTGAATATATATATTTCTGGATCTCTTGCATATGACAGAATCATGGACTTTCCAGGCAAGTTTTCTGATTATATCCTGCCTGATAAAATACATGTACTGAATGTTTGTTTCAACGTAAACGGTATGGTTGAAAAATTTGGCGGAACCGCAGGCAATATTGCATACACACTGAGCCTACTGAATGAAAGACCTTTTATTCTTGCAACGATCGGAAAAGACTATCATAATTATTTTGAATGGTTAAAAATTAATAATATACCAACAGATGGCATTAAGATAATACACGAGGAATTTACAGCAGGTGCTTATATAACAACAGATAAGGCAGATAATCAGATAACAGGATTCAATCCCGGAGCAATGAAATATCCTTCAGGTTACCAATTGGATAGTGAAAATCCTGACGATTCTCTCGTGCTTATTGCGCCAGGAAATATTGAAGATATGATGGTTTATGCAAGGCAATGTAAAGACAGGGATGTCAGGTATATCTGTGACCCAGGTCAATCCCTGTCAAAATGGCATTCGAGAGATCTTTTGGAGTGGATAGATGGTTCAATGATGTTGATTTCGAATGATTACGAACTTGAGATAATAAAGAGATTAACGGGGTTAGAAAAGCATCAATTGTTAAAATTAACTGAAACAATCATTACAACACTGGGTGAGAAGGGGTCAATAATTAGCACAAAGGAATATATAATAGAAATTCCATCAATAAAAACTTTAGATATTATTGATCCTACAGGTGCAGGCGACGCATACAGGGCGGGTTTGTTGAAAGGCATGGTTCTCGGTAAGGATATACAGACTGCTGCAAAAATGGGAACGGTTGCAGCAGTTTATGCTATAGAAAAATATGGGACACAAGAGCACCGCTATACCTTTGAGGAATTCTCTAAAAGATATGAGGAAAATTTTGGAGAATTAAAGTAGCTAATTGGTGTCAAAATATTCTGGATAAAGAATATGTTAACGATTTGCGTATTATAACAATCTGCCAAAAAATAATCTCAAATGATTAATGAAGATGCAATCAGGAAATATTTGATAGAAAATTTTAAGGGCATTATTAATGTCAATGTAAAAAAGCTTGGATCTGGTGTGCAGGGGTCAGGTTTTCTCTTAGAATTGGAGAGTCTGGAAGGAGTTAAATCATATGTTATCAAGACGCTCCTTTCTGAAGGGTTAGGACATGATTATCCATCGGACAGAGCCTCGGTATTCCTGCTCGACCTTGATGAATATAAGAACCTGCCAAAACATGTTAGGGCGATTGATGTTCTCTCTGAAATGCACGATGGAACAATCAAATCAATTGGAGGTGGAAAAGAATATTATCTTCTAATGGAAAAAGCAGAAGGTATGAATTATTTTTATGACCTGAATGAATTTTCAAGAAAGAATCATATTGATGCTTATGATATTAAAAAGATAGAAATTATGACTTCGTATCTTGCAGAAATCCATAGTGTTAGAAAAGATTCAAAAACATTATATTGGAGGAAATTAAGAGATACAATCGGACATGGAGAGTGTCTTATGGGAGTGCTTGATACCTATCCAGAAGGAACATTGAGTTATGCGAGAATGTCTGAAATAATTAAAAAATCAGTTGATTATATTTATCAATTAAAGCCACTTTATAAACGTTTATCACAGATACATGGAGACTTTCATCCCGGCAATATATGGTTTAAAGAGAGTAGCAGTCAGATATCAGGAGTCAGAAGTACTGATTTTGTTTTACTTGACAGGAGTCGTGGACCATGGGGTGAGCCAGCGGATGATATTACAGCACTAACTATAAATTATATATTTTTTTCTATCAAAAATTATGGTGATATTAGGGGTTCATATCTTGAAAGTCTTACACTTTTTTTTGATGAATACATAGATAAATCTAAAGACGTAGATATTACAAAAATTTTAGCACCTTTTTTTGCATTTCGGGGAGTAGTTGTTGCCAATCCTGTTTTTTATCCTGAACTCACACAAGAGCAGAGAGAGCTAATATTCAGGTTCATAAATAATGTTCTTGATAGCAATGATTTTGACTACCAAAGGGTAAATGATTATCTATAAAAGTATATAAAGATAGTCCTGTGACTAAAACTTTATATAATTTTCCCATATTGATAAAAGCTGAGCAGTTGCTTTTAAATCTCCAACACAGTATCTCGCGATATCAAGAAATCGGCCTTTTTTAAATAGGTCCTTAATTTCATAACCTGTTATTCCATCTTCCTTGGGGCTTTTTATCCCGAAAGCCCTGCACCACATATCAAGACTGAACTTCCGGCGAGATACACCAAAAAAGGTGAGTTGATCGAGTAGGTCTATATGGGAGTCACTATATCTGTTTGGTATTAATTCCTTATTAGGCTTTATCTTATGTATAGCGGAACGGATCAGAATAAATGGGCAATCAAAACTTCTACCGTTAAAGGTAATGATTTGATTATAAGTTGGTATAAGATGCCAGAATTTTTCGAGGATTTCTTTTTCTGTACCTGTTTCATATTGAACGCTATCTTCTTCAAATGGAAGCAATGGATCACCTTTAGTTTGATAAAATACAAATCCCTTATTTTTGTCCGGATCTAATAGACCAATTGTGACAATTTCCGCAGTTAAAGGATAAAAAGAAAGGCGGTCTTTTATTTCATCCTTCTCATCTTCAGATTCAGCATATCGCAAAAGGTATTCCTGTATAGGTCTGTCGAGTGATTCAAAATCTTTTCCTACTGTTTCAATATCAATAATAATCCTTGACATAAATATTCTTGGTCATGATGCCTTGGGTAAATGTTTAAAGACCTTCCATGTTTTGAGAAGGTCTATAGCTCTCTGTAGCTGCATATCTTCATTTTCGTCTACTTCTATTGGAATTATCTCTTCGGGTTCAGAAGGTTTTTGTTCTTTTTCATCATTTTCAAGATGTCTTTTTAGGTCTTTCTCACGGATTGCTGGATGCCCTGCTTTTTCTTCTCCATTTATCACCAATTTTACAAGAATATCTGGTGTAATGCCTGTTGTCTGTATTGATGTGCCCTTTGGTGTATAATATCTTGCCGTTGTTAGCCTCAAAGCAGAGCCATCTCCAAGAGGAATTACTGATTGTACAGAACCTTTTCCAAATGTCTGTGTTCCCATAATGACAGCCCTATTCCAGTCCTTGAGAGCACCTGCAACTATTTCAGATGCACTTGCACTACCCTGATTAACCAGGACTATCATGGGAAGTGATATATTAATATCAGATTTCTCACTTCGATATTCTATCTTTTCACCTTTTTTATCTTTTATTGATACAATTATTTTTCCTTCTGGAAGAAATTGGCTTGTGACATCCACTGCAGCATTGAGGAGCCCACCTGGATTATTGCGCAAATCAAGAATTATTGAGTCAATGTTATTTTTTGATAAATTTTTTAACCCCTCAGAGAGTTCAGAGGCAGTCTGCTCTTGAAATTGGTTTATTTTTACATATCCAATGTTATCTTCAATAATTTTTGTCTTAACACTATCAATTTTTATAATCTCACGTGTTATAACAAAATCTCTTGTTTCTTTCCATCCTTCACGAATTATGGTAATCTTAACTGTTGTTGATGGGATCCCTCTCATTTTATTTACAGCATCTTGAAGGGTCATGTCTTTTGTAAATTCATCATCTATTTTTATAATCTTATCACCAGCTTTTATGCCAACTTTATAGGCAGGTGTATCCTCAATTGGTGCAATGACCGTAAGCATTCCATCCTTTATGCCTATCTGAATACCGACACCGCCAAATTCTCCTTTAGTGTCTATTTGCATTTCTTTATACTGTTCAGGAGTCATAAAGGCAGAATGTGGATCGAGTGATGCAAGCATACCCTTAATAGCGCCATAAACAAGGTCTTTTGGTTTTACCTCTTCGACATAGTTTTTTCTAACAATAGATAGGGATTCTGTAAAAATTTTCAGGTCTTCATATGCATCTTCTGCAATTACAGTTCGAATTGTCCATCTTCCGGCAAAAACACCTGCAGTTGCAAATGTGAATATAAGTATCACTATTAGCAATTTTCTTTTCTCTAAAATCCTTTTAATCATATTTTTCTTTCCTCCAGATTTATCTACTTTTCAACCATCTTATCGGGTCGAGGGGTTTTCCTTTATATCTTAATTCAAAATAAAGGCCAGGTACATCTATTATACCTGAAGTCCCAATCCTTCCAATAGCCTGACTAACTTTTATTATATCTCCAACTTTTGTGAAAATCTCGGAAAGGCTGCCATATAATGTGTGATATCCACTACCATGGTTGACAATAACGAGTTGGCCATAACCTTTAAACCATTCAGCAAATACTACTTTCCCACTATGGACAGCTTTTGCAATTTTGTCATTATCAGCTTTAATATAGGTGCCACTTCTAAAAATAGGAGTATTAAATTGAGGGTCTTTTTGAGAACCATACGGTATAACTACCTTGCCTTCAACTGGCCAAGGAAGTTTTCCTCTAAGTTTTGCAAAATTAGTAGTAGAGAAACCTTCTTCATCCTCTGTCTTTTCAGATTTCCGTATAATCTCAATGAGCCGGTTTGAAGCATCTTTTAGTTCTTTAAGCATTTTTTTATATGTAGATTCCTCAGATTTTATAGAGGCGAGAAAAATTTCTTTGCTTCTTTTTCGTTGCGCAAGTAATTGTTCTTCCTCCTTAACCCTTTTTGTGTCATTCAAAAGTTCCTCTCGCAATGCCATCAATTGCTTTTCTTTCATGCTAAGGCTTTGAACTGTTTCAGTGTAAAGTTTTAATTGGGCGTGTTCTTTTTTAACAATATACTGTAAGTATTTTCCATTTCTGATTATTTGCGAAATGTCTGTTGAATTCATAAACAACATCATAATATCTGAGTAATATCCATATTTATGAATGGCTCTCAATTTTCTTTTTATCCACTTGCTGTTTCTTTCAATATTGCTTTTGTGCTGAGATATTTCAAATTCAATTTCCGATATTTTGCTATTAGTTTGTATGATTTTATTCCTGTATTTTTTTAGATCAGAGTCAATTTTTTTCAATTGTTTATTTGTATTTTCAATTTCAGATAAAACAGAGAATTCACGCTTTTTTACTTCTTTAAGCTTCTGTTCATGTGTCTTTATTTCTTTTTGGATTTTTTTGTATTCAGCCTCCGGTGTTTCAGCAAACAGCAAAGGACAATGTAAAAAGAAAAGAGTGAATAAAATTAATATTAAGTTGAAAGCTGAAACAATCAGATTTCTCTTTCTAATAAGATATTCTTCTCTTGGATTTTTTAACATCATTAACTTTTAATATCGTATCCTCCCGATAGCTATAATTGCGCCAGTTATCCCGATGAATAGACCTGTGAGTGGAAGGATTAAGCAAAAATTTACAGGGAAGATAAAAGCTTTAAATAAAGGCATTGTAAGGCTGAATTTTAGAATAAACAGATAATATATTAGAAAAATCTCAATAAGACTTATAATACCACTGCCTAACCCAATTACTGCACCCTCTATCAGAAAAGGCGCACGTATGAACCCTTTTGTAGCACCTAATAGTTTATAAGTTTCTATCTCAATATTTTTTCTGTAAAATAGTATCTTAACAGTACTATAACAGACGAAAATCATACCAGTAGACATGATTATTATGAAAACAATTCCAATTGTCTGAATGCCCATATTGATGGAGTATATGGAGGACAAAAACTGTTCGCCGTATTCTACTTCATCTATGCCGTATATATCTTTCAAACTAATAGATAAATTTCTTACATTCTCAGGTGATACAGATTCTCGTTTAAGTTTTATCTCTATGGTATCAGGAAGTGGATTGCCTCCAAGACCTTCAAGTATGTAATCTGTATTTTTTAAGGTATTCTTAAGCTCTTTAAGGGCTTGTTCTTTTGGTATATGGATTACTTTATCAACAATACTATTTTTTCTTGCTGTGTTGATTATATTATCAATCTCATTCTGAGAAATATTGTCTTTCAAATATGCCATAATCGAAAATTTATCAGGAAGTTTCTGTGTAAGCAAATGGATATTATAAATAGAAATCATTGTGATCGCTGTAAAAAGGAGACCTGTTGCTATAGTAAATATAGAGAGAAGATTGATCCATTTCTCATGAAGAATGCTTTGAAAAGCGAGTCTGAATGCATATGGAAGTCTCATTTAACCCTTTTCCTCGCCGACGAGATTTCCAAAGTCAAGCCTTAGCACCCTTCTTCCAGTATTTCTGAAAAGTTCTCTATTATGTGTTGCAATTATAATAGTTGTTCCTTTAGCATTAATATCTTTAAAAGTCCTTATTATTCCTGCAGAAGTATCTGGGTCAACATTTCCTGTGGGCTCATCAGCAAGGAGTATAGTTGGTTCTGAGACAATAGCTCTTGCTATTGAGACACGCTGCTGTTCCCCTCCGGATAGATATCCTGGGTAATAGTCAGCCTTATGTCTGAGACCTACTAATTTTAGTGCCTCAAATACACTGGCCTTAAAATCCCTATCATCCTCTCCTCTTATCCGAAGAGAGATAGCAACATTATCAAATACAGTCTTATTATAAAGAAGTCTGAAGTCCTGAAAAATTACGCCGATATTTCTTCTCAATATAGGGATGCTTGAGTCTTTGAGTTTATTAAGTTCCCATTCACCAACAGAAATATTTCCCTCATCAGGTTTTTCTGCAAGATAGATAAGTTTAAGAAGTGTGGTTTTTCCAGAACCGCTTGGCCCGGTAACAAAAACCATCTCGCCTTTTGAAATGGAAAAAGTTATCTTTCTTAAAGCTGTATGTGTATCGTAATGTTTTGAAACTTGATTGAATTTTATCATTCTTTGAAATCGAAATTTTTAAGATGTGAAATTCATTTGCCTGCTTTTTTATTTTCTTTAAGAAAATTTAGTACTGTTTTTATAATATGCTCAGGAGTAAGTCCGTATAATTTCAATAATTCGTCTGAAGGACCAGAGCATCCAAAGTTGTCTTTTATGCCGATTCTTTTGATAAGAATTGGATAATGTTCAGATAAAAATTCACTAACAGCACCACCGAGTCCTCCTATGATAGAATGCTCTTCTGCGGTTACAATAAGTTTACATGATTTTGCAGCTCTTATTATTGTTTCTGTGTCAATGGGTTTTATTGTTGACATATTGATGACCCCGGCATCTATTCCCTTTCCCTTCAGAATTTCTGCTGCCTCAAGTGACATTGCTACCATGATACCCATTGCAATGATATTCACATCTTTCCCTATGTGGAAAGTATAAGCCTTGCCAATATTGAATTCATAGTCCTCGGGCATGACATTTGGAACCTTTGGCCTGCCCAGCCGGACATATACAGGTCCGTAATAATCCGCTATTGCTTCTATTGCTTTCATGGTTTCATTGCCGTCCGAAGGAACTATAACTGTCATATTTGGAAGTACTCTCATAAGTGCAACGTCTTCTATTGCCTGATGGGATGCACCATCCTCTCCAACTGTTATACCACTGTGTGTTGCAACAAGTTTGACATTGAGGTTAGAGTAACAGATTGTCTGACGTATCTGTTCCCATGCCCTGCCAGTTTCGAATATTGCGAATGTAGAAGCAAATGGAAGTTTACCAGCCAATGCCAGCCCACCTGCTGTGCCAATCATGTCTTGTTCGGCAACTCCAAGATTAAAAAACCTATCAGGGAATGCTTTTGCAAATTTACCAGTCTTTGTAGAACCAGACAGGTCAGCATCAAGAACAACAACATCTGATCTTTTTCTGCCTAATGCAAGAAGTGCTTCTCCATAAGCATCTCTTGTAGCAGTTGGTTTTCTTTGTGTGTTTGTTATATTCTCTAATATTTTTCCCATTAGCTCCCAAGCTCCTTTATTGCAATTTCGAGTTCTTCTTGTGTTGGTGCAATTCCATGGTATTGAACCTTACCTTCAAATATTGATACTCCCTTTCCTTTAACTGTCCTGGCAACTATCATGGTTGGTTTCTTTTTAACATTATCAGCCTGATTCAAGGCTTCAATTATAGCTTTCATGTCATGTCCATCTATATCAATGACATGCCATCCGAATGCCCTCCATTTATTTACAATTGGCTCGATATGCATGACGTCACAACAGTGCCCATCTATTTGAAGCCCATTATTATCAATTATTGCGCAGAGATTATCAAGTTTGTAATGTGAAGATGTCATGGCAGCTTCCCACACTTGACCCTCTTGAATCTCACCATCTCCGAGAAGACAGTATACGCGTGAGGTCAACCCATCGAGCTTTAGACCTAATGCAATACCATTTGAAATTGAAAGTCCCTGTCCCAATGAACCTGTTGAGATTTCTATTCCAGCCAGCATCTTGGAACATGGATGTCCTTGCAACGGACTGCCAAGTTTTCGCAAAGTTTTAAGTAAAGCTCTGTCAAAATATCCTGAGATTGCAAGTGCGGCATAAAGTATCGGTGCTGCATGACCTTTAGAAAGAATGAACCTGTCCCGTTCTCTCCATTGGGGATTTTCCGGGTTATGTTTCATTTTATAAAAATAAAGTGCGGTGACAATATCTGCTGCTGATAATGATCCACCGGTATGACCTGAGCCTGCATCGGTAAGCATCCTCAGGACTTCTATTCTGAGAGACCTTGCTTTTTCTTTTAAATTGCTAATCACTGAATCTGTAATATCTTTTTTCATTTATTTTTCCCTTTTCATAATGTAGTTTAAAAGTATTTCATCAAGACTCTGAGGTTTTTGAATAGCCTGTTCATCAGTTTTTTTAACAGGTTGTTTGAGAGATTGTTCTGTTTGCTGTTCTTCAAGAGTTTTTTCTTTTAAATCAGGGGTATGTTTACCCTCGAGAAGCTCTTTTATCATAGTTTTATGCTGTTCCTTCATCATCTCCCTGACTTTTGTTCTGAAATTGGTATCATTCAAAAGATGTGCATAGCTTGTTTTTTTCGATGCAAGGATTGCACCCTGGAAATAGAGTAGGGATACTATGACTGGATTGTTCTGTCCACTATCCTCAGTCTGAATATGGTAAACTTTGTTTTTATAGGCGATATTGGTGTTATAACCTGTTAGCATCGTCTTTAAATTTTTTTTATTATAAATCTCATAGAGGAAAAAATGAAAGAGATGTCTTTGCTCACTGTTATTTCTGAAGGAGCAGATTGACCAAAATAAACCTTGCTTACTAAAGTTTCTGCGAAGAGACTAAAAAATAATAATCATTTCAGGCTATTTCTATTAGCTGAATATCAAATGTAAGGTCTTTCCCTGCAAGCGGATGATTTCCATCTAACGTAATAGTCGAATCAGACATGTCAGTTATAATTACCACAAAACCCTGTCCATCCGGACCTGGAATCCTTAAATGTAGACCTTTTTCTGGTTTTATATGAGAAGGTAATTGATTTCGTTGCACTACTACTACCATTTCTTTACGATATGGACCATATGCATTATCAGAGGGGATTTTAATGGTCTTTGATTCATTGATGCTCATCCCAATTATCGCCTGCTCAAATCCTGGAATAATATGACCTTCCCCAATCGTAAATTTCAGTGGTTCACGGCCTTCAGAGGTATCAAATATGGTTCCATCGTTTAATTTGCCCGTGTAATGAACTTTTACAGTATCACCAATTTTTGCTTGTCCCATTTTTTTCTCCTTTTAAAAGTTAAACAGACCTTTTAAATCTCAAAGCTTTTATTCTTTTCCTTTTCGCTTCTCTTTTTTTTCTTTTCTCTTTTTCAGAAGGCTTTTCAAAAAAACTTCTCTGTTTGATCTCTTTAAACAATCCTTCTTTCTGGAGTTGACGCTTAAGAGATTTGAGAGCTTTTTCTATATCATTACCATAAACTTTTATATCCAAGATCGTTTATCTCCATCCCCTACCAGTGCCTCTGTTTTTGCCAAAATTACTTCTTCCTTTTTCAAAACCACTTTTAGAGTTTCTTTTCTGCCGCGCTTTCTGAGGTCTTGCTTCATCAACAGATAGTATTCTTTCCATAAACATAGTTCCATTTAGTGCTTCTACTGCTTTATGGGCATCTTCTGCAGTAGCCATTTCAACAAACCCAAAACCTTTTGGATTCCCTGTATATATATCTTTTATTATCTTGACTGATTCAACTTCACCTGTTTTTGAAAAAATTTCTCTTATATCTTCTTCTGTTGCCTTGAATGAGATATTTCCAACGTAAAGCTTCTTTTCCATGATTATTCTCCTTTTTTTCTGTCTAAATAAAAAACCCCAGAGGCTTTTAAAGTCTCTGGGGGTGCCATAACTCTAAAAGTTATTTTACTATAGAATAAATACCATTAAATTGTAAATCAGAATTATTTTTTATAAGTTATAGGTGATGCTTCTGCTCGCTACATGCACGCTTTAGATTATTATATGTTAATATAGTCTGCAAAACTACTCGGCATAAAAACTTACAAAGCAAGGTGCTTATCAAGGAGGAAAAATGAATGCTATTGAAATAGCTATGAAAATGGAGCAGGAGGCTATAGATTTCTATACAAAATGTGCGGCGAAAACTAATAATCCATTCGGAAAGAAGATGTTTCTGAGCATTGCAGAAGATGAGAAATATCATATCGCATGTGCAAACAAGGTTACGCATGGTCAGGAATTTAGCCCATCTGAAACAACACCTTTGCAGGACATGAAGAGTATTTTTGAGAAGAATAAGCAAGAAATGTTACAGCGTGTGTCCTCAACATCCGATGATTTACATGCCCTTGAAATAGCTATGAAGATGGAGGAAGAGACAATCAAATTCTATCAGCAGGCTGCTTCAAATGCAAGTGATCCTTTGGAGAGGAAATTTTTTGAATGTATTATAAAAGATGAGCAGGAGCACTATTCAATTCTTGAGAATACGCATTCATTTCTATCAGACACGGGTAACTGGTTTATGTGGAATGAGTATAGTATCGTAGAAGGATGATAATAGCTATATTCAGATCTTGTCTAATGCCTGATTTAAATCAAAGATAAGATCATCAACATCTTCTAATCCCAGAGCAATGCGTACTAAATTATCTACCATGCCGATTGAGCGTCTGTATTCCTCAGGGTAATCAAAGAATGACATGGTTGCCATCTGGGTAACAAGACTTTCACTGCCTCCAAGACTGGGTGTTATAAGAAAAAGCTCAAGTGAATCAATAAACTTTCGGGTTTCTTTTGCCCCACCTTTAATAAGAAAAGTTATGACACTTCCAAATCCGCTCATTTGCTGAACAGCAATTTTGTGGTCAGGATGAGAATCGAGTCCTGGATACCATACCTTTTCAATTTTTGGATGTGATTCAAGCATACGGGCGATAGTCAAGCCAGCCCTATTGTGATGTTCCATCCGGAGTGCAAAGGTTTTTAGTCCACGTTCAAGTAGAAAACAGGTAAAAGGACCAGGGGTAGCGCCTATCATGCGCTGCATAGTATTAAGTTCGTTAAGAATTTCTTGTTTCCCGAGCACGACCCCAGCCAGCAAGTCATTGTGGCCACCAAGGTATTTTGTAGCAGAATGGATGACAATATCCACACCCATTTCTAAAGGCTTGATATTATAAGGGGTTGCCAGTGTTGCATCAATTATGGTCATTAAATTGTGCTTTTGCGCAACTTTCACAACTGATTTAATATCCAATACCCGAAGATAAGGATTTGTCGGGGATTCAGTGAAGATTATATTTGTATTGGGTTGAATTGCTCTCGAAATAGCATCAGCATTCGGGTCTACCAGTGAGACTTCAATCCCGAATTCTGCTTGTAGCTTTGTGGCAAAGTCACGTGTCTGACGGTAGCAATCATTTGTGAAAATTATATGGCCGTTTCGTCTCATGTAGGCAAGCAAGGTCATAATCACTGCACTCATTCCTGTAGCAAAAAGCATAGCCCTTTCAGCACCTTCGATAGCAGCAAGTTTCCGTTCACATTCCTGTTGAGTTGGATTCCCGTATCGGCCATATTCATGTTCACGAACCAGATTGCCAGCCTTTTTTGCTTTCATGAACTCCAATACTTCAGCAGTGGAATCGAAATAGTAATTAGAGGTTTGAACAATGGGAGTGGAAACCGAATAATGTGCTTTAGGAATTCTTTTTAGGCCGTGAATTGCGAGCGTTGCTGGTTTCCAAATTTTTGTTTTTGAAGATTTTTTCGCCATGGGATTCCTCCTCTTCTTAAGAGCTTGCTGAAGAACTTCCTTAACTGCATCTATGCTGGGTGGCAGTTCGATGGGTTTGTTTGCAAAGTGGCTCGGAAATTCAAGGGTGCCCTCATGATAACGAACCTTGAAGTCAGTGAATTTAAGCCCGTGAGCTGTAGAGATAACAACAATACGTTCAGATTTGTCAATCTTTCCTGAAGTAATTAATTTAATCAAAACTGCCAGCGCTACCCCTGTATGAGGGTCGTTGAACATGCCAGTGGTATCCCCTAATGCAGCAGCATCGGCAAGTTCTTGTTCTGTTGCCTGTTCGACAATACCATTAAACTGCTTAAGAGTTCGGATAGCTTTATTAACACTTACTGGATTGCCTATCTGAATAGCACTGGCCAGTGTCTTTTGAGCTTCAATAGGCTCGAATGTTTCAAAATTTTTAAGATATGAACGATAAAGTGGATTGGCTCGTTCAGCCTGTGCAACAACAATACGCGGTAGTTTTGAAATCAGACCAAGATCACGCATCATAAGGAGCCCATTTCCAAGTGCAGAGACGTTTCCAAGGTTGCCTCCAGGGATGATAATAACATCAGGGGTTTCCCAGTCGAACTGCTGAATGATCTCAATGCCAACAGTTTTTTGACCTTCGATTCTTAAGGAGTTCATCGAATTTGCAAGATATATTGTTTCGTCTTTTGTGATTTCCTTGACAACATGCATGCAACCGTCAAAATCAGTGTCCAGAGACAATACAAGTGAGCCATTGGAGATAGGCTGAACAAGCTGTGCAATTGATATTTTGCCTTTAGGCAGAAGAACGATAGATTGTATTCCGGCTGCTGCACAATATACAGCCAGTGCTGCTGAGGTATCTCCTGTAGAGGCGCAGGCAACCGCCTTGATTGGTGCACCTTCACTAATCATCTGTTTTACCTGGGATACAAGCACTGTCATCCCAAGGTCTTTAAATGAACCACTGTGAGAGTTGCCACAGAGTTTGATCCAGAGATCATCAAGTCCTAACATCTTTCCGAACCGTTCAGCCCAGAAAAGATTTGTGCCTCCTTCGTAAAGAGAAACAATGTTATCGTTGTTAATCTCTGGTAGAACCCATTCCTTTTTCCCCCATACACCTGAGCCATATGGCCACTCTGTGGACTTATAACGTTCGTCGAAGAGCTTTGTCCATGCTTTTGGATCAATATTTGAAAGGGCTTGAATGTCATGCCGAACTTCCAATAATTCCCCGCAATCTTTACAGCGATAAATAATTGAGTTAAGCGGGTAGGTTGCTTTACACTCAGGGTTTATGCATTCAAACCATGCTCGATATGACATATTCGTTATATTTTAAGTCTTTAGTATAACACAATAAACGGTTCAATACTTTGGTTTTAATAAAAAATCCTCTTAAATTTTTATTTTTGCAATGATTTTATATAAAAATTATGAATTAACAGTATAGAAAATACTAATTTTTTCTTGCCTTTAGTCTTTTTGAGGGCTTTAGTTCATTGGGGAGATGGAAACCAGGCTCTGTCTAATCAGAGCCTGGTTTCTTAGATTACAGTTTTACAATCTTTGTTGCCTTTGGACCTTTATCTCCATTAACAACATCAAAGCTCACCTTATCGCCTTCAGCAAGGGTTTTAAACCCATTGCCTTCGATAGCTGAGTAATGAGCAAAAACATCACCGCCATCTTCTTTGGTGATAAAGCCATAGCCTTTTGACTCATTAAACCACTTAACAGTACCTTTTGCCATGATGACACCCCTCCTTTCAAAAAAAATTTGAAGCATGCATAAAGAGGTAATGTCATAAAAAACCTTGCTTCAGAATGCTCTGATGATTCTATACAACAAACACTCCTTTAAGCTTCAGGAAGATAATAGCATATTACTGTTAATAAACGCAATCACTTTTCCGTGATGGAATACAAAAAGGCTTACTTTCCCATAATTTTATAATGTATCCGCAATTTCTTCCATCCCTTGAGGGAAGGGGATAAAGGGGGAGCGGATATTAGATGGTATTAATGTTCTTGATTTCCTATAAAAAAAATACTAAGCTTTGTCTGAAATGAAAGGAATGGCAATCTGGATAACAGGGCTGCCCGGGAGCGGCAAGAGCACAGTGGCTGAGGTCTTAAAGAATGTTTATCCTGAATTTATTATACTCAGGATGGATGAGTTGAGAAAGGTTGTTACGCCTGAACCAACATATTCTGATTCTGAGAGAGAAATACTATATCGTGCGATAGTCTTTATAGCCTGGATGCTAACTGAACTTGGACACAACGTTATCATTGATGCAACAGGAAATATGAGGAGATGGCGAGACCTTGCAAGACAATTAATTCCCCGATATGCAGAGATATATTTGAAATGCCCGATTCAAATCTGCAAGGAGCGCGAACAAAAAAGGATTGATACGCACAAGGCACCCAGAGATATTTATCAGAAGGGCGCCGCTGGCTGGCCCGTGCCCGGATTAACAGCTCCATATGAAGAACCGCTCAATCCCGAAATGATTGTGGATACGGAAAAAACCTCAGTTGATGAAATCGTTGAAACTATTCAAAAGGTAATAGGAAAAATGAAAAATTAATAAAGCTTGAACAGATTTGTTATCCCTTTCAGCTCAAACATAACGGAGATAATAAAATCATCGGGTCTTTTTATGACTTCGGTTAATAAACCCCAGCACTGGCTCAGGTATCTTATATTCAACGCAATCTCTTTTGTCTCATTTTCCTCAGCATCATACCAGAACCTTCCATGGAGATATAAGGGCTTAAATGGATGGACTCCGATTCCTGTACGGTAATATGTTGTATTATGTTTCTTATTATATATCTGGGAAGTAAATAACGTTACTCCATTTATGGTCGCCCTGATGTCAGAAATGATGCTCGTCATTCTGCCTGTATTTACGTTATAATCGGCCTCGAGCCTTAATTGAACAGGTAGTTTTATCCCCAACTCAAATTTCAATGGCCGGAAGGGTCTGTCTCCTTTATTTGAATCAAAGCCCTGTGATGCCCTGAAGACAATAAACTCACCTTTACTTTGAATAATCCTGTTGAGCAGGGCAAGCTCGATTAAGGAAGTCTTATTGAAAAATTCAGTTGAATCAAAAACCGGAATGTCTTCCTCTGAATTTGAAATAAGAGTATAACTTAAAGTTGGTTCAATAACATGTATAAATTTACTGTAATTCTTCATAAATCTCGTATTTACTTTAATGGAGTATTCCAGAGATTCCCTGTGAAGACTGTCTTCATCGTAATCTTGAAAAAAATATGCTGTCTCACGAAAAGATAACATCTGCGAAACAGTGAGATCACTTCCAAATGTATGAAATATACTCGGATATAGGTCAACCCTCTGTCCGCGTAATCCTTCTTCTCTCCATAGATTTGATACAGTTGCTGAATTGAAAAACCATACAGGACCAACCTCATGATTATTTAAAATAAGGCCAACTTCAGGAAGTTTTTGTGAGACAGGTAAGGTATTTTCTCTTAGGTCAATCCAGTATTGTGAGAGAAAGAATAGACGTGATTGAGTGAACGGAATCGATATCTCACCTATTGATTCAAGGAAGCGATTAGACTGTATCTCGAGGTTTGTTTTAAATTCTCTATAAAAGTCTTTCTCATTCACAAGATTTACATTCAAAAATCCGCCGATACTGTTTGAGGAGAAATGCTTATGGACTCCTTTGAACTCGTAATAGTCTTTACGGAGTTCATTATCCTGTAAGTGATAAAGCCACCATTCTCCCCTGATATTAAAAGGTTCAACATACCGATATTCCAGCCCCTGTCCCAATCCACGCTTTGTATAGATGTCAAGATAAAATGTTGCATCACGATTCTCTGAGATTGCCCAGTAAAACGGGATATTCAAATTAAAGCCCCTTATGTCGCTATATCCAATCAGCGGGATTAAAAGACCTGTTTCCCTGTCTGCAAGAACAGGTGCACTAAAATAAGGGCTGTATAGTAATGGAATATTTTTTATACGAAAAGATGCATTTCTGGCTTTTAGTGTATCGCCAACTATAGCCTCAATGTCTTCTCCTTTAAAGCACCATGAAGGATTCAGACCATCGCACGTTGTAAACATAGCTTCTGGACTTGAATAATAATTTTCGCCTTTTTTTTCAATCTCTTTTCCATAAATGTGGTAGTTGTCTTTTTTATAAAAGATTTTTGCATTAAGGATTTTCCCTGTTTTTTTATTAAGGTTCATAGATACCTTATCTGCATTTATCGAAACATCAGGGTCTTTGTAAGTTACATTCCCTGTTGCAACCATATCCGAGGTCTGTTCATTATAGATTATCTCATCAGCTTCAATAACAACATCAGTCTTTTGAATCTTCACTTTCCCGGTAGCAATGTAGGTGGATGTCTCTTTTAGATATTGAAGGTTATCAGCAACGATGTTAGTTTGCTCTTCTGCAGCATAAACATGGGAAGGTGAAAGAAGAAGGACAAAGATACACGTCGGTAGTATGAATAATAATACTTCTACAATCCAGCTATAAGAATTGTCATTGCAAGTGTAATGTTCGTTCCCCGAAAGCATTTTGAGGGCTCGCAATGACACGAGTATCAAACGTCTGAGGTGCTTATAGTTTAATTGAGGTATTTGTTTTTTTTCTCTTGTTTTCATTCGCGCAGATTTGTAAGAACTCCTTTCTGTCCGAGAACTTCCTTTGCTTCACCTATTGTATAAAAAGAGCCTGTTATCATAATAAGAGGATTCTGTTTTCTAAGAGCGAGTTGTGTGGCAGTTTCTATTGCATCTTTAACTGTTTGTGCAGTTTGCATATTGCTGAAACCCAATGATTTCGCAACTTGTTTAAGTTTTTCAGGGGATGCAGCTCTGCTATATGCAGGTGTTGTAAAGATAATCTCATCAGCTAAGGGGAGGAGGGGTTCCATAATTCCGCTGATATCTTTATCAGCCATTACACCGAGTATCATAATAATTTTTTTAAACCTGTTTTTAAAGGTTGTTTTTAATGTGTCTGAAAGAGCCTTTGCAGCAGAAGGATTATGTGCGCCGTCTATAAGAACAGGAGGATCAGCCGCAATAAATTCCAGCCTTCCGGGCCATTTGAGATCGCAGAATGCTTGCTTCACAGATGAGAGTAAAAGGTTTCTTTTAAGTTTCTCTGTTAAAAGAAGAACAGATTTAATTGCAATACATGAATTAATAAGCTGATGCTCTCCCGCAAGTGGAATAAAGATATCATCGATAGATGTTATATTATCAAAGTATTTCATAGTAATTCCTCTTATATCCGATGCCCTGATTAATCCTCCAAAATCTCTGCCATATATGTAAAGTGGCGAACCCATCAGATCAGCAGTTTTTTTTATCAACTTATCGGCAGGAATTTCTTGCCTGGCTGTTACAACCGGGATGCCTTTCTTGATAATACCTGCCTTCTCACGAGCGATATCTTCAAGAGAGTCGCCGAGAAATTCCCTGTGGTCAAAACTTATTGATGTAATAACAGAAACTTCTGGAAGTATTATATTTGTTGCATCGAGCCTACCGCCCATGCCAACCTCCATGACTGCTATGTCAATCTTTTTTTCTTTGAAATAGAGTATTGCCATTGCTGTTACTGTTTCAAAAAAGGTTGGCGAAAAATCCTCAATTTTTTCAACAACTTTTTTAATATGAGATGCGAGGCTGATTACCTCATTTTCAGTTATTTCATCTCCGTTAACCCTTATTCTCTCTGTGAAACTAACAAGGTGTGGTGAAGTAAAGAGCCCCACTTTTAAACCAGTTTTTTTAAGCAGCGATGCAATCATCGCTGAAGTCGAGCCTTTACCATTTGTTCCAGCAACATGAACGAAACGGAATGCTTTATGGGGATTATCGAGAGATGACATTAGCCGCTGAATATTCTCAAGTCCGAATTTAATGCCGTATTTCTGAAGATTGTAAAGATAATTGACTGTTTCGCTATAGCTCATAAAAGAAGTTCAAAGAGCTTAGCGATCGTATCCCTGAGGTTTTTTCTATCTACTATTATGTCAATGAGGCCATGTTCGAGAAGAAAATCAGCCCTCTGGAAATCATCTGGTAATGGTTGTTTAATAGTCTGCTCGATTACCCGTGGGCCGGCAAAACCAATCAGACTTTTAGGTTCAGCAATAATAATGTCTCCAAGACTTGCAAAACTTGCGGTAACACCTCCAAAGGTCGGGTCACATAATATTGATATATATAGAAGATCGGCATCTTTAAGTCTGGCTATTACAGAGGAAACTTTTGCCATCTGCATTAGTGAAAAGATTCCTTCCTGCATTCTTGCGCCACCTGATGATGAGACTGCAAGCAGTGAATGCCTTTCTTCAATAGCTCTCTCTGCAGCCCTTGCTACTTTTTCTCCGACAACAGATCCCATACTTCCGCCCATAAAGGAGAAATCCATAACAATAAGACTGATTGGATATCCTTTTATAAGTGCATTGCCAGAAATTACAGCATCTCTTAAATTAGTTTTTTTCTGGTTCTCTTTTAGCCTGTCTTTATAGGAAATCTTATCATTAAAATGGAGAGGATCAACAGATTCGAGCCCTTCATTGATTTCAACAAAACTTCCTTCATCAACAAGTAGCTTTAATCTTTCGCGTGCACTAATTCTGAAATGGTAATTGCATTTCGGACATACTTTGAGATTTTTTTCGATTTCTTTCTTATAAATAATCTCCTTGCATCCTTCACATTTAACCCACAAACCCTCTGGAATTTTCCCCTTTTTCTCTGCTTTTAATTCCTTTGTCTTTTTAAACCATGCCATATTGATTATATATATTGTTTTTTAAGATTTTTGTTGAAAACTCAATTCCCCTTTTTCCCATAGTTGTATGAAGATCTTAACAACATCCTTATCAAACTGAATCCCTGAATATTTTCTTAATTCTTCAAACGCAGTCTCAAGACTCAACGCCTTTCTATAAGGTCTATCTGTAGTCATTGCATCAAAGGTGTCTGCAACTGATATGATTCGTGCTATGAGCGGGATATCACCGTTTTTCAGTTTGTCAGGATATCCTTTTCCGTCAATTCTTTCATGATGATTCCTGACTCCAGGAATGATATCTTTTAGATGTTTTATATGACCGAGTATTTCTGCTCCATATTCACAATGCATGCACATTTTCTCATTTTCCTCAGGGCTGAGTCTGTCTTCTTTCAGAAGAATACTGTCTTTAACTCCGATTTTTCCTACATCATGTAAAATTGCAGCAAGCTTAAGATTATCAAGATCATTTTTCGAAAGTCCCATGGCTTTCCCGATACTGTAACTGTAGTTCATTACCCTGCGCGTATGGCCTCCTGTATATGGATCCCTTTTTTCTATTGTCTCTGCAAGAGCTTCTGCTGTGCTATAGAATGTTTCTTTCAATTTCTGATAAAGATTTGCGTTTTCGATTGCAATTGCAACCTGATTTGAGAGGGCTATTAGTATTTCTTTATCATCTTCGTTAAAAGATCCATTTTTTTTATTAATTGTTTCAAGTACCCCAAGGATGCAGTCTTTTGACTTGACAGGAGTACATATCATATTTTTTGTAATGAATTTACTTTTTTCATCAGCTGTTTTCAAAAATCTCGGGTCTGATTGAACATCATGAATAATTATTGACTCCCCACTCTCTGCAACCCATCCTGCGATACCTTCCCCTTTTTTGAGTCTTATTTTTTTAAGCACATCACCTTTTTCTCCGAGAGCAACCTCAAAGAAGAGTTCTCCTGTTTCCGTGTCAATCAGCAACAGGCTACCTGTCTCAGCATCCAGAAGTTTAACAGCAGCCTCAATAGTTCGCTTTCTTATCTCATTGGTATCAAGTGTCGAATTAATCAGTGAGGAAAGTTCTATAAGTGTATTTAATTGTTCGAGCTTTTTTATGAGATCGTTCATTGTATAGCCTCGCGCAGACTTATAAGATAATTTTTTAATTCAAGAGGACTTTCATGAAGCTTTTTGATAATGGCACTTCCTATAATGATACCATCAGAGATCCGTGAGACAGCAGTAGCCTCTTCCGGAGTAGAAATCCCAAAACCTACTGCAACCGGTTTATTCGTGTATTTCCTTATATTTGATATTAATAAGTCCATTGAGCCATCGAAAAGAAGAGATGCTCCTGTTATGCCAGTTATAGAAACATAGTATATAAAACCACTTGATGCCTTTATAACTTTTTTTATCCTGCTTTCTGTAGAGGTTGGCGCAAGCAGGAAAATTGTGTCTATTTTTGCATGTTTTGCAAGTTGAATGAAATCTGTTGCTTCATCTGGTGGTAGATCAGGAATGATAACACCGTTCACACCACTGTCGTTTGCATCCCTGATAAAATCCTGAATACCATATTTAAAAACCGGGTTAAAGTATGTCATAAGCACGATTGGAATATGGAGATTTTGTCTTATGTTTCTAACAAAAGAAATTATTTTTCTTAAGGTAATACCATTTTGTAATGCACGTTCTGACGCACGCTGGATTGTTGGCCCATCTGCTAATGGGTCAGAAAAAGGCACTCCCAACTCCACAATATCCGCCCCACATTCTTTAAATAAATGAAGAATTTCTTCTGTTTTTTCAATAGAAGGATCGCCAGCCATAATATAGGGAATGAAAGCCTTTCTTCCTTCTATCTTAAGCCTGCTGAATGTTTTTGCGATTGCTGGCATTAAAATGCTATTCCCTTGATCTGTGCGACATGCTGTACATCTTTGTCACCTCGACCTGAAAGATTTACAATTACAATTTTTTCATGTGAAAGATCAGGAGCACGTTTTATTGCCTCTGCGAGTGCATGTGCTGATTCCAGTGCTGGTATTATTCCTTCAGTTTCTGACAGTAGCTCAAAAGCATTCAATGCCTCATCATCAGTTGCATATGTATAAATAATACGTTTAAGGTCTCTCAGATATGAATGTTCTGGGCCTATGGATGCATAGTCGAGTCCAGCTGAGACAGAATGAGTCTCGAGAACATTTCCGTTATCATCTTGAAGAAGATAACTTTTGCAACCTTGAAATACACCGAGAGAACCGCCTGCAAATCTTGCTGCATGTTTGCCTGTTTCGATTCCCATGCCTCCTGCTTCGACACCAATCATTGTTATATCTTCTTTTTCAAGGAATTCGTGAAAAATTCCCATTGCATTACTCCCTCCACCGACACAAGCAATAATATAATCAGGCAATCTATTTTCAGCATCAAGGATTTGTTTCCGAGCCTCTTTACCAATAACTGATTGAAATTCTCTAACCATAATCGGAAATGGATGAGGTCCAAATACAGTTCCAAGGACATAGTGAGTGTTTCTGACATTAGTCGTCCAGTCTCGTAAGGCTTCATTGATGGCATCCTTAAGAGTTCTCGAACCTGTAGGAACTTCTGTTACCTTAGAACCAAGCAATTTCATTCTGAAAACATTTAAGGCCTGACGTTTCATATCAACAGAACCCATATAGATTTCGCACTCGAGCCCTACAAGTGCAGCAGCAGTTGCTGTGGCAACTCCATGCTGTCCTGCCCCTGTCTCTGCAATTACTCTTTTCTTTCCCATCTTTTTTGCAAGTAGTACCTGACCAACTGCATTATTAATCTTATGTGCACCAGTATGTGCAAGGTCTTCACGCTTCAAATAGATCTTTGGACCTTTAAGATGTTCAGAAAACCTTTTTGCAAAATAAAGCGGGGTGGGTCTGCCTATATAAGTTTTCCGTAATTGGTTGAGTTCATTTAAAAAGTCCCTGTCTTTTTTATAGTAAAGAAAAGCATCTTCAAGTTCGCTGAGTGCTGGCATAAGTGTCTCTGGAACAAATTTCCCACCATATATTCCAAAATAACCCTTTTTATCAGGTAAACTTTTAATATGTCCTCCCTTTTAACTGACTAAATATTATATCCGATATCATCAGAAATATTGAATAATTCAGTAAGACAAGAATAAATAGAGTTAAAAAAGGAAAACTTTTTAAGGAAATATGTGTAAATGATTTTCGAAACTGCGATCTATTAATAACAATTAGATAAAGGAGGTGGATTTGTACAATATAAACCACTGCATGCTGTATTGTTTGTCTCATTTATTTCAGGTATAGTGTTTTCAGGATCAACTCGGATTATATAAGTGTTATACCAGATATCTTCAACTGAGAGATAAACATAGTTTCTGGCTGAAATTGAAATAGTAAATGTTTCGCAATAGGAAATTCCATAATAAGTATCTTCATACTGAACCACAACTAATATGTTAGAAAGAGGCACTGAACTTATGTTATTAACCTTAAAACTTATAAAATATCCATTACCAAATACATCACTTGGATAAAGATCAGGAAGTGGTTTGGCTGACTTCTCTATGGTATTTGAGTCAACATTTCCGTCGCTGTCCATTGCTCTCACAACAAAATAATACATTCTATTTGTTATTAGATTCCTTACAGTATATTGAGTTGATCCTGGAGTGGTGATAAAGTTTGGCTCTGTAAAGTTTTCTCCACCTGGTGTTGTTGCCATATAGATTAAATAAATGATCTCTGATGATGGGGTTGAATCATCTGTTGCAGGTTCCCATGACAATGTTATTGCGGTTTCTGAGACTGCGGATGCAGAAGTTATACCATTAAAAACAGGTGCGGCTAAATCTATTGAAAGCACATCGGTATTCGTATCAATATTTCCAGCTTCATCTTTTGCCCTGATGAGGAAATAATATATAATACCCCGCGTTAAGCCTGTAATTATATAAGACGTTGCACCAGGTTCTGTAACATATGTTGGTTGCATCGCATCTTGTGCTGAGAGTTTATTAGTTGCTTCCGAAAAGTTGAAAGGTTCGGTTTGTTGATAAATAAGATAGACAATTTTATCCTGTGGGGTTACATCATCAATAGCTGGTTCCCATGATAATGATACAGATGTCTCAGATATTTTTTCCAAAGATTTTGCGCCGATAAAAGCAGGCACATTCTGATCCAGTGATACCATGACTATAGTAATATTTACAGGTGACCCATTGAGGTCAGCATATGAATCTCCTGTGTAAATAAGGAGGTTGTTTATATTATATGCTTCTACTACAAAATGTCTGTTTAAGCCATTCGGGACTATGAATGATTCAGAGATGCTCTCCTGTCCGGAAATAGATACGGTTTTTTCGATAGTATTCATATCCGGTGCTGAAATTTCAAATCTTATAGTTGTCACATGTGATGGTATAGTTGTAGCGGTAGATGGCTGGTTACCAGCAGATTGGGCTATCCTTGTTTCGCCTAAGTTTATAGTTACCTTTGTCATTCCGGAGCTATCAGATGATAAACTTCCATCACCTCCGCAAGAGATATTAATGGTAATTAAAGCAAGAATTAATAGAATATATATTTTTTTCATAGTTATCATCTGATTTCTCATGGGAATTCCACATCAATTTTAACGGGGGTGGTATTCGGTCCTGTTTCTACTCCTACAGGTTGTTGATCAAAGGGAGGGGGGATATCTGTTGAAGTTATACCCTCCGTTCCTTCAGGAGTTATTGCTCTTGGTAAGACTATTATCTCAGCCGGCCCGGGTATAGAGAGTTCTGTATAAATTTCTGTTTCTTTTAAAAGCCTTTCTATTTCTCCAGCTGGTGCTAAGAAAGGTTGAGTGAGTGGTTCTCCTTCAAAAACTATTATCATCATGTGAGGCGTAAGAAGAAAGCTTCCTGTTATTTCTGGAGATGAACTTTTAACAATAAATTCTCCCTCAAGACATATAAAAATAGTGAACTTTTTACCATCTTTTATCCCTGCTTCGGAAAGTATAGCTGTCCCTCTTGCTGCTGCCACTGCTGTTGGTGTGTGAATCTCAAAACTTGTCTTCCCTACAATGGAACGCATTTTTCCTTCAATGAGATTAACGACAGATTTATTTCCTTTTTCCTTACCATAGACGAATTCTTTGATGATTACTCTTGATTTCTCGCCAAGTGTCAGGACACTGTCATCTATAAATAGCATTTTTACTCTCGAAGCTTCAAGTGTTGAAACAGTATCGTGTAGAAGAACACCATCTCTAAGTTTAGCCTCAAATGATTTTTTATCTCTTTCTACTATTGCCTTGCCCCTTATAGCAACAAAAGAACCAATGTCAACCTTTGCGTCAGCATTTTGATAAATGAATAATGCAATAAATACTAAAATAAAAGTCATTGTAATACATCTACAAGTCTTCATTTAAAACCTCATATTAATGAAAAAGCTTGTTATAGCTCGATCATAATCAAATATATCGATATTTGATTTATTTTTTGTATAAAATTGACCTATTGTCAAACTAAATATATTGGATAATTCTTTTATAATTAAAAAAGATGCTGTGCTGATATCATCTTCTCTCTCTATCGTTTCAGAAGGATAGATTCCTTCGTAATCTTTATTATAGTATTCGCCCGAAAGATTTATAATAAGATTATGCAATAAATTAATCTGAACACCTATTAAACCCTTATTACCGGTATAGTCCCAGAAATCCTTACTTGTTGAATCTTTATCATACTGGTAACTAATCTGTAACCTGACCGAGCTTCCCAATGGAATTTCCTGTGTTATTCCAACAAGATTATTGAAACCAGTCCTATCTGAATTTTCTTCAAATAACTCTGTATCCATGAAATGTGTCTTTAAGTATCTATATGTAATGATTGTAGAGAATCCTTTACCTTGAGATAAAATAAGCATTGGAGAAAAAGAATGTGAATAATCGTATGAATCACCTCCGACGCTTACGTGCTGAAAAGCATATTGACCCTTAAATGTTATAATTGATGAGAGTCTGTAAGTAGGTTCAAGCTTTATCAGATGGCTGGTTGTATTGAAATCAGAAAGTTTGGCATAGAAATTTTGATATAGATTATATCCTGTGAGAACATTAAATTTTCCCCCAATAACGAAATTATAAATACCTTTGAGATATAATACTGCTTTCCAGTCTGATTCCTGTGAAATTCCTTCAGGTAGTGGGTTATCTTCTGCATTGAGAATAACATTAGAATCATATTGTCCACCAACAGATATGCTCAGTCCCCATTGTTTGGTTTTTTCTTTTTGTTTGATAGAATTTAGATATTCATTTGCACTTGCTGATATTTCTGTATCTGGCGCGATTGTTATTGCAGTTTTAAAGTAGTCTTCTGCCTCATCAAAAAGTGCTTTTTTATAATATAGTATCCCGAGCTCAAGATTTGTTCGCGGATTTTCTGGATTTAAAGAAAGTGCTTTTTTCAGAACTCCCTCAGCATCTTCATTTCCTGTCCGGCTGAGTGCTATACCGAGGTATAAATTTGCCTCTTCATCTTGAGATCTTGACTGTAAGATATTTCTCAGATCTTGAATTGCTTCTTCATATTCACGATTTTCTATCTTATTTACAGCCTTAGTAATTGTTTGTTCATAAATGGTATCAACTTCCTCTGCATGAACTATTGAGGCAAAATAAAAGAAGAATACTGGAATAAAAAGGATTGTAAAAATAAAAAATAAAGGATACTTTTTGTTCACCTTAATAATCCTTTTGTTTAATTAATTATATGTATTTAAAAGAGTAAGTCAAGAAAAATCTACAATTTGACATGGTAGACAATATATTTTTATACTTATCATGTGTTCAGAATAGCAGTTATTGACGGACAGGGTGGCGGAATCGGGAGTCTCATTGTAAAGAGGCTTAAAGATGAATTCGGTGATGAAATCGAGATTTTTGCTCTTGGGACTAATGCTGCTGCAACTTCAGCCATGATGAAGTCAAGAGCGAATAAAGGTGCTACAGGAGAAAATTCTATTGTAAGGAATGCAAATAAATTTAATATTATTATAGGTCCTTTGAGCATAGTCCTTGCAAATGCAATGTTAGGGGAATTGACACCAAAGATGGCAGAGGCAGTTGCATCATGCGACGCTAAAAAAATACTATTACCTCTGAATCAGGAAGGTATTGAAATTATAGGGGTCGACAGAGAGCCCCTTCCGCATATGATAGAGAAAATTATTGAGACAGTAAGAAAGGATCTTGGAAAGGAGAAAGAAAATGTGTGAAGCTAATGCCTATATATATGAAGATGGAAAAGAATTGCTTTACCTCGAAAGTGTAGACATTATGAGGCCTGAAGAAGGCAAAATATATTTGCGAAGCCTTTTCGGAGAACAGAAGGTTTTCGAGGGAGAAATAAAGGAAATATCACTCTTAAATCATAAAATTGTTCTTAAGAAAAAATAAAATTTTCGCCTTCTTAATATCAACTCAATTTCTGAATCAAAATAAACTACTTAACCCCCATATTCCCTTTGCCGAGAGCTGGCTAAGTAGATGTGGTTTAAATTATGCAAGACAGGACAACCGAGATTTTTCTTAGAGTAAGAGAGAACTTTGCTGATGTGAGGGAAAAGGTTTCACTTATAAAACCTTATTTTGAACTTATGTGCTTTACAACAGCCTGGGCACTCAAGCTTGAGGAATTCAAAAAAATTCTGGGGTTTACTCCTGAGTTTCTTTACGAGAGTAAAGAGCAAGTATATGCCATATCAGTTCTTTACCGTGTAGATGATGATATTACAACTGCAGTCATTGCACATGAATTTGCACAAATCGTGGCCAGAGAGCAGAATATTTCTGACCATGAGCATATTGACGAAATATGTGTGCAGCGAGGATTCGGTGAACAGCTTTTATACTCACTTGAAAATGATCTTCTTACAGGCATGTCAGATAGAGATTTTGTTTTAAGAGAAGGACTTTCAGCGAGAATAGAGAATTTGAAGCGTATCTTAAAGAAATGAATTTTTACCGTCAAAGGAGAAAAGAAAAAAGCTTAAGGTCATACTGTATAAGGTGTGGAACATGTTGTAAAAGAGGTGGCCCGGTTTTGCATGATAAGGACAAAGCAATATTATTGGCAGGATATGCTGGTCATCAGCATCTTGTAACATTGAGAAAAGGAGAGATGGTGTATGACCCTGTTACAAGAAAGCTGGGGAAAAACCAGAAAGAATTATTAAAAGTATTGGGTAAAAATGAAAACTGGTCTTGTATTTTTTTCAGTGAAAAGGATTCATCATGTAAGATTTACAGACATCGGTTTATAGAATGTCGTCTGCTTAAGTGTTGGGACCCTTCGGACTTGATAAGTATAATAGGAAAAGATAACCTTTCCCGTGCAGATATTATCAATCCTGATGATCCCATTCTGGATATTATTAAGGCTCATGAGCAACAATGCTCTTGTGACGAATTTAGTAATCTTGTATCACTTATAAAACGAGGCAAAGATTATAAAAAGAATCTCGAATTATTATCTGAACTTGTAAAAAGAGATATTACTATCCGTGAGTATGCAAAAAATGAATTGGGGCTTAAAGTGGAGTTCGAACTTTTTATATTCGGTAGACCATTTACTGATATGCTTAAGACACATGGTATTTCTATTCGCTAATTTAGCCAATTTTATTCATTCATAAATTCTTAATATATATACAGGACATAGTATTTAACCCGAAAAATGCGATTAAAAAATCTATAAAGCCTGACTTTAATTCTCCCCTTGCCAAGGGGGGACGAAGGGGGGATATCGAGTTAACGAAATTTTCGAGCAATATCTGCATTATTTGGCTTAATCATAGTTTATAAATAATCAGGGTTAGGTTATTTGAAACTCTGTTCTTCTGAAGGGAAGATGCCGTTTTCGACCTCTTCCTTATATGTTTTAATTGCCTTTAATGCTTCTTCTTTCAGATTTACATATCGTTTTGCAAATTTTGGTAAAAACCTCTCAAATAGACCCAGAACATCATGTAAGACGAGAACCTGACCATCACAATATGGCCCTGCGCCAATACCAATAGTTGGTATGGAGATTGAATCGGTAATAGTTTTCGCAAGTTTCATAGGTATCGCCTCAAGAAGTAGTGAACAAGCTCCAGCATCCTCGGCAATATGAGCTTCTTCAATTAATCTTCTCGCAGCTTCTTCAGTTTTACCCTGAACTCTATACCCACCCATTCTGTGAATGGACTGAGGTGTGAGGCCGATATGTGCCATAACAGGAATATCTGATTTCGTCATTCTTCTGATATGTTCAGCCACTTCGGCCCCACCTTCTATTTTCACACAGGTAGCCCCAGCTTCTTTTATAAATCTGCCTGCATTTCTTACCCCTTCTTCTATGCTTGCTTGATAAGACATAAAAGGAAGGTCGCCGATGATCATTGCATTATTTACTGCTTTTGAAACAATTTTAGTATGATATATCATTTCATCCATCGTCACCGGCAAAGTGTTTTCAAGTCCTTGCACAACCATACCAACGGAATCACCCACTATAATACCATCTATTCCCGCCTCGTCAACTATCCGTGCAAAAGGATAATCATATGCAGTAATCATCGTAATCTTTCTTTTTTCACTCTTTTTTTTAAGAAGATCAAGAATTGTTATTTTTGACATAGTTTGCTCCTTTTTTAGGGTTATTTTATAGGGAATCTGATTCTGAATGTAGTCCCTTTTTCATTGCTTGTGACAGAAATACTGCCTCCGTGGGAAATAATAATCTTGTGGACAATAGCAAGACCAAGTCCTGTACCTTTTTCTTTTGTAGTAAAAAATGGCAAAAAGATTTTGTCAATTATATTCTCTGAAATTCCATGACCTGAATCTGAAATAGATACATTGAGATAATCATCCTTATCCGCAGTTATTTTCAGTTCACCACCTTGAGGCATTGCTTCGGTCGAGTTCTGTATAAGATTTGTGAATGCCTGTCTGAGAAGAACTTCATCACCTTTAATTAAAGGTATTTCCTGAAAATTTAGAAAAAATTTAATATCAGTTCTTTCTTCCCTTAATGAAGAAATACATTTCTCTATAAGTGACTTAAGATCAATATTAGAAATTGTAAGTTCAAGAGGTTTTGCAAATGAGAGAAAATCCGTAATAATTCTGTCCATTACTGATATCTCTTTTGATATAGCTCCGACCGTAGCTTTCATGGATTCATCCACTTTTTTATAAAGAAGTTTTGTATATCCTGCAATTACTGCCATCGGATTCCTTAACTCGTGAGCGATGCCGGCTGATATTTCACCAAGACTGGCGAGTTTATCCCTCAATTCCATTTGAGCCTCGAATGACTTGAGATGGGTAAGATCGGTAAAAACGAGGATCTGACCTATTGTCTTTCCCTCCTTGTCTTTTAGTGGGGAAATTGTAAGCCCCAACCATATCCTTTTGCCTGAGTTTGTTTTATAACTTATTTCACCCCTTTCTGTGATTTTTCTTTCATTTAGCATATCAGTAATCGGTTTGTTCAAAACTTCTTCATGATATTTGCCTATGATGCTCTTTCCATCCATTTCGAGTATCTTTTCAGCAGATTGATTAACCTTTGTAATCCTCAGATTGTCATCAAAGCTTATAACCCCACTTGGAACACTCTGAAGAATATTTTCATTATAACCTTCGATTGCAGTAGCCCTATCTTCAGCTTTTTTGCGAAGAATCTCGAGTTCTTTTTCCTTCTCTTTCAGCTTGGCTACAAGTTCATGAAAGGTGTCCACGACGAAGCCTACTTTTGAGAGATCCTTTTGATCTAAATTCTTTTTTCTACTGTATACTTTAAAAAAAGCCCTTATTAGAAAGAAAGATATGAGTGCCAGGATAAGTAAAATAATAGAATTGAAAAAAATAAACTCAATATTCATAAATTATCTGTAAAAATAAAAGTTAAACATCTCCTGTCCATAAAACAGGGTTGCAAGTGTTCCAAGGGCAAGGAATGGTCCAAAGGGAATTTTAGTCTTGCGACCTTTTCCTCTGAATATCATGAGAAATATTCCAAAGATTGCTCCTGCAAGACTGCCAATAAATGTAGTCAGGAGTACAGATTTCCATCCCATTATAGCACCGACCATTGCCATCATTTTGATGTCTCCTCCTCCCATTCCACCTTTGCTTAATACTGCAATAGCATAAAATAATCCACCCCCTGTCAGGAAGCCAATAATGGATGCTTTCCATCCAAGAAGAGAGTATCTCAGGAAAGGATCAAAGAGAAAAAAGGAACCTGTAATAAGTCCTATAACTATGCCCGGTAAAGTTATTCGGTCGGGTATTATCTGGAATTCAAGATCTATGAAAGTTATCACAATCAGTGTAGAACAAAAAAGACAATAGATGAGCATATGCCATCCTATTCCGAATCTCCAGAGTATAAATACATATAATAATGCATTCAGTAATTCAACAAGTGGATATCTCAGCGATATTCGTTTTTTACAGATTCTACATCTTCCTCGAAGGAAAAAATAGCTGAGTAATGGTATATTATCAAAGGCGTTTATTGGTGTATTACAGGAAGGACATCTTGATGAAGGTGTAATAATCGAAAGATTTCTTGGAATTCTATAAATGCAGACATTAAGGAAAGAACCAACGATAGAGCCAAGTAAAAAGCTTAATATATATGGAATAAAATACTCAATCAAGGTTCTATTTTACTTATTTCCGAAGCCTTCTTCTTTGTGGCTTCTATTTCGCTATTAATCCGTTCGATTTCAATAAGTGCTTCCGAGATAATTCTGTCATTAATTATAGACCGTTCGGATTGTTGTCTTAATTCAAATACTCTACGACCGATTACTTTCATCAATTCATCTTTTTTTTCAGCCAGTTGTTCAGACTGATGAAGCAGTTTCATTACAGATATCTCTATCTTCAGTCTTTCCGACAGAGCTGATGAAAACCATTTGAGTTTTTTGATACCATTGTCGAAATTATTTTTTAAACGTTGCCACATGGCGATTTTACCTTAACCTGTTTTAAACAATTCTATCTTTCCATGCCAGAACTGTTCAAGTGAATTCTTCAGGCTGGGAAAACTGAGCAACTCAGGGTCTATATCAATTATATTGAATGCTTCTTTTCTTGCTTCGTTCAGAAGTGAAGCATCTCTTACAATATTGGCGATTTTGAGATCAGGCACACCTGATTGACGTGTACCAAAAAACTCTCCTGGACCTCTGATGGCTAAATCCTCTTCGGCAATCTTAAAGCCATCATTTGTCTTAACCATAATATTCAATCTCCTCTTAGCCTCCTCGCCATATGGTTCATATGCAACAAGTATACAATAAGATTTATGCGAACTTCTTCCTATTCTGCCCCTTAGTTGATGAAGCTGTGAGAGTCCGAATCTTTCAGCATGTATTATAACCATAAGGGTGGCATTAGGCACATCTACTCCGACCTCTATCACAGTTGTGCTGACAAGTATCTGTATTTCCCCATGTTTGAATGCTGTCATGATTGTTTCTCTTTCAATAGCCTTCATTTTTCCATGAATCAGGCCTATCTTGAGATAGGGGAATACTTTTTCGAAGGCTTTTTTCCCTAAGATTGCAGACTTTAAATCGATTTTTTCAGACTCTTCTATTATAGGATATACAACATAAACCTGTCTTCCCTTTTTGACTTCTTCTTTTATGAGTCTGTAAATATATTCCTTTTGTGATGATTTAACAAGTATTGTAGTTATAGGTCTTCTGTTTGGAGGAAGTTCGTCAATAATTGAGTAATCTAAATCTCCATAAAGTGTAAGAGAAAGTGTCCTCGGGATAGGTGTGGCAGTCATGACAAGAACATCAGGATTAATCCCTTTTTTTCTTAATAGAGACCTCTGTATAACTCCGAATCTGTGCTGTTCATCTATGACTACAAGTCCAAGCTTCGAAAAAGTTACTGACTCTTGAATTAATGCATGTGTGCCAACAATGATGTCGACCTCACCAGCAGCTATCTTATCGAGTGGTCTATCCTTTTTGCTACCAGTCAAAAGGCATATTTTAAGTCCGAGATCTTCTAACAGTTTATATATATTGAGATAGTGCTGTTCTGCAAGAATTTCTGTTGGGGCCATCAGAGTTGATTGATAGCCGCATTCTGTTGCCACGAGCATTGCCATTAAAGCAACTACTGTTTTACCACATCCCACATCGCCCTGAATAAGCCTATTCATTGGATTTGGTTTTTTCATATCTCTGAGAATTTCATTGAATATTTTTTTCTGAGCCATGGTTAGTTTGAATGGAAGTATCTCAATGAATTTTCTCAAGAGTTTTCCTTCAGGATTGAAGGAGATGCCTTTTTCTTGTGTAAAGCCTTTTTTCATAACTGCAAGGCCAAGTTCGAGCATAAAAAGTTCATCAAAAGAAAGTCTTCTGTGATATTCTGTTGCCCATCTATTTAGGATTTCGATATCGGTGACTGAACTTGGGAAATGGACCTCTGATATACTTTTTGATAAATCCGGTAAGGTATTCCTTTCCCTTACCTCCTTAGGCAAATGATCACAAAGTGTTTTTGTAAATGTATTGATGATGTTGTATAGTATTGACCGCATCTGTCTTACAGACAGTCCACTTGTCACTCTGTATATCGGTACAATACGGTTCATATGAATAGAGATATCTTCATCGGTAATAATCTCATATTCAGGATTGTCCATTTCAAAGCCAATCCCCCAATAAGGATTTCTTTTTACAATGCCGCAGAGTAAAATTTCCTGCCCCAATTTAAAAATTTTCTTCATATAAGGCTGGTTAAACCATTTGCCTTTCAGAATGCCGCTTCCGTCATAGATAGTCAGCTCAAATATTTTCAAGTTTTTGCCTGGCAATTTTATGACCTCAGCAGAAACTATTTTACCTGCCGCAGTTTCAAGACTGCTATATCTCAAGTCGCTTATTTTACGAATGTTACTTCTGTCTTCATATCGGTAAGGGAGGTAATATAATGCATCTTTTACTGTTTTGATGCCGAGACGAGTTAGGAGTTTTGCACGATATGGGCCTACACCCTTTATATACTGGATTTGAAAATCTGAAGGGTCCTTATCCATCAGCAGAAGGAGGTGAAAATGTCTTATCCGCCTCTTCTATTCTCATTTTGGAATATTCTGTTTCGCTAATGATATCAATATCCCAGCCGGTTAGTTTCATCGCAAGTCTAACATTTTGGCCTTTTTTACCTATTGCAAGGGATAGTTGTTGGTCATTAACGACTACCATTGCTGTTTTTGTATCCTCGTTTATGCCAATTCTGTCCACTGATGCAGGACTGAGTGCTCTTGCAACGAGTTCTCTTGGATCATCTGTCCATGGAATGATGTCTATTCTCTCACCGCGGAGTTCTCTTACAATAGATTGAACACGTGTGCCTTTCATTCCCACGCAAGCACCGACAGGGTCAATAGAAGGATTCTTTGAATAGACTGCAATTTTTGTCCTTTCACCCGGTTCTCGTACTATGTTCCTGATTAGTACAAGCCCTTCATTTATTTCAGGGACCTCCATTTTGAAAAGGGCTGCGACAAACTGTGGGCTTGTCCTTGTTACCAGAATTGCAGGGCCTTTTGGAGTAATTCTTACATCTTGTATTAAAGCTCGTATGTTATCTCCTCTTTTGAGATTCTCATTGGGAAGCATTTCTTTAAGAGGCAGTATTGCTTCTGTTTTCCCGAGATTTAAATAAAAAAATCCTTTTTCTTTTCTCATTACAACACCGCTTACTATCTCACCTGTCTTATCTTTGAATTCGTTATAGATTACATCTCTCTCAGCTTCTCTTACCCTTTGGAATATAACCTGTTTTGCAGTCTGAGCAGCGATTCTGCTGAAATCGTGAAAATTCAATGGTATATTGATAGTGTTTCCTACCGATGCTTCAGGTGAAATTTTGTTTGCATCTTCCAATGAGATTTCCTCGTCCTTATTTGATACTTTTGATACAATATACTTTGTTTCAAACACCAATATATCACAGGTCTTTGGATCTATCTGCAGATTAATATTTGTCCTACCTCCAAACCTCTTCCTTACAGCAGAAAGTAGGGCTGAACGCAGTGTTTCAATTAGCGTCTCTCTCGAAATGCCCTTTTCTCTACTTATTTGGTCAATTACAAAACAAAGCTCTTTGGACATTATACTTCTATCTCCAGCCGTGCTTTCGATATTTTTTCAAATGGGATTTTAATTTCCTTCCCATGTACTATTAATTTTACATAATCATCATTTATTTCTGATATATATCCGATAAAAAAATTTTGATTTTCAATTTTTTCTGTTGTTATGATACGTGCCAATTTTCCCAAACTAATCTGAAAATCCCTGATATTTTTTAGAGGTCGGTCGAGACCAGGTGAAGAAATTTCAAGTGTGTAAGAACCAGGGATTGGATCTTCAATATCGAGCAGAGCCCCGAGACGCTTACTGAACCTTTCACAGTCATCAAGTGTAATACCACCCTCTTTATCAATAATCACTCTTAGTAAAATTTTTCCAGTCCCGAGCAGCTCGATGTCAAAGATTTCAACTCCATATTCTTCAGCAACCTGAGTTGCTAATTCTTTTATTTTCTGTTTCGTTTCTTGAATCATTTATGAAATTACCTGTTAATAGTAGTATATAAAACAAAAGAGTGGGTAAACCCACTCTTTAAATTAAAAATCGTAGGATAATTGTAAAATACCAGTTTTTGTAATGAAAAAGCAATTAAAAAGAAGGGCAGTTATACTGCCCTTCTTTGTTAAATTGCTATTTGCCTGCTGGAGCTTCAGCTGGCTTCTCAGGAGCTGGAGCTGGAGCCTGCTCAGGAGCTGGAGCTGGAGCTGGTGCCTGCTCAGGAGCTGGAGCTGGAGCTGGTGCTGGTGCCTCAGGCTTTGGTGTTTCAGCTGGTTTGCACCCTATTGTAAATGCTACCATTAAGGCTAATGATAAGATTAACGCTATAATTTTCTTCATTAAATTTTCACCTCCTTCCAAATTTCAAAACGTAACATAAAAGATAGTATAAACGTCTACCTTTGTCAATATTATTTCTGCGATTTTATAATTATTTTTAGAAAATAATCAAGGATATTTTTAACAATTGCTTATAGAAGTTCTTTACCTGAAAAATGTTTTTATGTTATTGTTTTTGACTTATGCATTTTATTGAGGTTTCATAATTTTGAAAATCAAGTTTGAAAATCAAGATTGTCTGGTATACAATTTTTGGATTACCCAGAAAATCAGAAAGGAGCATATTTAGTTATGCTTATCATTGGAGAAAAATTAAGTATCATTGCTAAAAGAGTAAGAGAAGCATTATTGAAAAAGGATAAAGGACCGATACAGGATATTGCTATATCACAGTGGAAAGCTGGCGCGGGAATGATAGACGCAAATATCGGACCTGCTGAAGACCAAGGCGAAGAAATGATGCAATGGATGGTAACTACAATACAAGAAGTAGTCCCTTTGCCCGTTTGTCTTGATACAACAAATTATAAAGCAATTGAAGCTGGGCTAAAGGTGCATAATAATCAGTGGGGCAGGCCTCTTATCAATTCAACATCAAATGATCCCGAAAGGTTTCCGATGCTCGAACTTGCAGCAAAGTATAATTCTCAGATAATAGGTCTTACTGTTGGAAAAGGAGGTTTGCCTGCAGATGCAGAAGAAAGAGCTGCTTTAGCAGCAGAAATTATGGCAAGAACTTCAGAATATGGTGTTCCTCTTGAAGACTTATATCTGGATCCTCTGGTGTTGCAAGTGGCAACTTCCCAGGACCATGCATTGAAGGTCATAAAGGCTGTCAGGATTTTTCAAGAACTTAATGATCCACCAATGAAAACAGTAGTAGGTCTTAGTAATGTATCGAATGGGTGCCCAAAACACATAAGGCCGATATTAAATAATCATTTCCTTTCACTTTTGATGTATGAAGGTTTGACTGCTGTTATTGCTGATCCTCATGAGATTACTCCAACAGTAAAGACTATTAATGTCATTATGGGAAGGACTCTTTATGCTCATTCTTATTTAGAGATACATTAGGATTATTTATCAGAGTGTAAAAAATGGGCTAATAAAAAATTGCATACTCATACTTTAATTTATTAAAATAAAGTTTCTTAATGAATTATTAAAATTGCTAATTGGAGGATAAGATGGCTTTTACCCCACCGAAAGAGACATATTCAGGGAAAGTTTATCAAGTATCTATCGGAGATGATCCAAAAGAAATAAAATTCGGAGGGGAGAATGTCCTTAACCTCCATGTTTTTGATGGATCATGTCCTAATAGACCTTTAATCGCTTATGAAATACAGGATGTGCCTCCAATTGACTGGCCTGAAAATTTACAAAAACTATATGATGGTGTATCAAACGATCCTGTATCATGGGCAAAGTTTTGTCAGAATGATTTGCATGCTAAAACTATAGCGCTGAGGTTGATAAGCACACACCCAGACAGAGAAAATAGTCCACCTGAACATGCTGCTAAGACGGTAAGAGAAGTCCTTTCAGCAGTTGATGTTCCTTTAATTATACTTGGCAGTAACCATGCAGAGAAAGATGCTTCTATTTTGATTGCAGCTGCGGAGGCAGCAAAAGGAAGAAATTGTATAATTGGGAAGGCGCAGGAAGCAAATTACAAAACGATCGCTGCTGCTGCTATGGCACATAACCATAAATTAATTGCTATGTCCGAACTTGATATTAATCTATCAAAACAGTTGAATATTCTTATTACACAGATGGGTTTTGATAAAGAGAGAATTATTATCGATCCCATGTGTTCTGCCTTAGGTTATGGACTTGAATATACCTATTCAGTTATGGAGAGAATACGACTTGCAGCACTCACTCAGAACGATGTGACTATGCAGCAACCATTATTAGGGGATATAGGAATGTATGTATGGAAAGTAAAAGAAACTCAGGCCACTGAAGATGAAGTGCCACAATGGGGGAATGTTTCAGATAGAGGAATAGCATGGGAAGCTGTTACAGCAATGTCATTGCTTATTGCAGGAGCTGAACTTCTGATTATGAGGCATCCTAAAGCAGTTGAAGGAGTTGAGAAAATTATTGACGAATTAATAGGGTAGAAAGTTGTTAACGGAGGTAAAAGAATGGCTTTAACCGGTGTTGAGATATTTAAGCTGTTACCAAAAACAAACTGTAAAAAATGCGGATTTCCCACGTGTCTTGCTTTTGCAATGAAACTGGCACAGAGGCAAGCGTCGCTGGATGCATGTCCTGATGTCTCTGATGAAGCCAGACAAAAACTCGGAGAGGCTTCTGCACCACCAATAAGACCTATCACTTTTGGCATTGGTGAAAGATCTATAAAATTGGGGGAAGAGACTGTCCTTTTTAGACACGATAAAAGATTTGTTAATCCCTGTGCATTTGCATTAGAGATTAAAGACACACTTCCAGAGTCTGAAATAATAAAGAAGGTTGATGAAGTGCTTCATTCAGAAATTGACAGAGTGGGACAGAAACTAAGGATAGATGCGATAGCCCTTTTTAATGATTCAAATGATGCAGGAAAGTTTGAGTATGCTGTTAAGACGATTATTACAAAAGCACCTGAAGTGCCTCTGATTATTTGCACAGTTAACCCGCAATCTGCTGAGTCTGCGTTGAAGCTTTGTGCTGATAAAAGGCCTATAGTTTATGGAGTAAACAAAGACAATGTTGAACAGATAGTGCCAATTGTAAAAAAATACAATGCAATTGCTGGTGTTACTGTCTCATCAACTAATGGTGGTTTTGAAGCTCTCGTTTCATTAACAGAAAAGCTTCAATCTTCAGGAATATCTGATATGGTAATAGATTCAGGTGCAAGAAAGGCAAACGAAATATTGGAACATAACACATTGATAAGAAGATCAGCCATAAAAAAGAATTTTAAACCACTTGGATTCCCTGTGATCACTTTTGCTCAACGAGAAGACAGTCTTACAGAAGCACTTATAGCAGGTCTCGCTACTATAAAGTACTCTTCAATTATTGTTCTTAGCAGCATCGAAAAATGGAAGAACATAGTTCTGTTTACATTAAGACAGAATATTTACACAGATCCACAGGTCCCTATGCAGGTTGAACAGAAAATTTATAAACTTGGCGAACCAACTCCTGATTCCCCACTTATGATAACAACTAATTTCTCACTTACATACTTCATTGTTTCAGGAGAAATAGAAAACAGCAGGATCCCGAGTTATCTTGCTGTAATGGACTGCGAAGGACTTTCTGTTCTTACTGCGTGGGCAGCCGGAAAATTTACAGCAGGAAAGATTGCGCAATTCATCAAGGAAAGCGGAGTAGAGAAAGAAATAAAACATCGAGAATTAATAATTCCTGGATATGTAGCAATACTAAGTGGGGCAATTGAAGATAAACTTGATGGGTGGAAAGTCACTGTAGGACCAAGAGAAGCAAATGGCATTCCTGCATTTTTAAGAGTAAGGACAGCATAGAAATAGAAATTTTTTTAAATTTTGCTTTTCAATTTTAAATACAGGAGGAAGTAATGTCCAAGCTAATTGCCTCAGCCGCTATAAGAGGTGCCCATTTACTTGTCAAGAAGGCAGAAGATATGCTCGAAAAAAATATATCAGAAAAAGGCGAAAATTTTACTTTCGAGTTTCCCGATACAGCTTTTTATTTACCACTTATATATGCTATGACAGCTTTTCCAGTAAAGACACTATCAGATATGAGGGTTGCACTCGGGATGGCAAAAGAAATGTTACACCCGGAACCAGAAGAGAACTTGTGGAGACCATATCTCGGTGAAGCATTGGATTCAGGAATGGCATCACTTTTCGCAGAAGAGATTCTAATGGCACTTCGGTATATAAATAATCTTGAACCTTTTACAGACCCTGAGACTGGATATGTTTATAATGGATTTATTACTGATACTATTCAGAGGAATTTAGGCATTCAGCTTGTTGATGGAACTATGCCAGGTTTTGCAGCTATTATTGGAGCAGCTCCAGATGACGACACAGCTGTAAAGATAGTGCGAGAACTTCAGGAAAAGAATATCCTTACTTTTCTGTCAGGCCATGTTAATGGGAACAGCGTTACAAAGCAGCTTCTCAGGAAAGGTGTAGAACTGGGATGGGAGACGCGGATCGTGCCTGTAGGACCAGATACAGAGCATACGATATATCCATTGGACTGGTCAATAAGAGCTTCTCTTATTTTTGGAGGTAAAAAGCCGGGTGATTATAAAGCCCATCTCAAATATACGAAAGACAGGGTTTTTGCTTTTGCCCTGGTATTAGGGGATCTTGACGAAATAAAATGGACAACAGGTGCAGGTGCAATAAACATGGGATACCCAGCGGTCTGTGATACTGATGTGCCTGTCATACATCCAACAGGTGTATGTATTTATGAAGAAGTTGATAAAGAGCTGGATCACGATAAGATTGTCCAGAAGGCTATAGAGGTCAGAGGTTTAAAGATTATAGTTGAAAAACCACCAATTCCTGTTGCGTATGGTCCTGCATTTGAAGGTGAAAGAATTCGTAAAGAAGATATGTTCATGGAGTTCGGTGGTAACAGAACCCCCTCATTCGAATGGGTGCGGATGAAGGAAATGGATGAAATAGAAGATGGCAAGGTAATTATTGTTGGAAACGATTGGGAGGAGAAATACAATAAGGGTGGCCAAATGCCTCTTGGTATTGTAATAGATGTTGCTGGAAGAAAAATGCAGACAGATTTTGAATCGGTCATAGAGCGAAAAGTGCATTCCAATATCAATGAGGCACAAGGTGTGTGGCATATGGGTCAGCGTGATATTAACTGGCTTAGAATTAGCCATAATGCCAAGAAGGAAGGCTTTACTCTCGAACATCTTGGAATCATTAATATAACTATGATACATAATAGATTCAAAACTATTGTAGACAAAGTTCAGGTTACTCTTTATACTGATGAGGAAGACGTTCTGAGAATTCAGGAAGAGGCGAGGAAAGCTTACAGAGAAAGAGACCAGAGGCTCGGTGGTCTTACCGATGAAGCAGTAGATACCTTCTATTCATGTCTTCTCTGTCAATCATTTGCTCCAAGTCATGTGTGTGTTGTAAGCCCAGAAAGGCTCGGTCTATGCGGAGCTTTTAACTGGCTTGACTGTAGGGCAGCGTATGAGATTGATCCAACCGGAGGTAACCAGCCTATAATAAAAGGAGAGCTTCTGGATGCGCGTTACGGCAGATACTCTGGAATTGATGATTATCTGAAAAAGGCATCTGGTGGTTCAGTTGAGACGCTAAATCTATATACAATTATGGAAAATCCAATGACTTCCTGCGGTTGCTTTGAATGTATTGTAGCAATAATTCCTGAAGCAAATGGCGTTATGATTGTCCAGCGCGGGCATACTGGTATGACCCCTGTTGGAATGAAATTCTCGACACTTGCAGGAAGTGTTGGGGGAGGAACACAGAATCCTGGATTTATGGGTATAGGAAGAAACTTTATTGTCAGCAAGAAGTTTCTTGCAGGAGATGGTGGGATTAAAAGGATAGTCTGGATGACAAAGAATCTGAAAGAAGGCCTTAAAGAGGCTTTTAACAAGAGAGCTGAAGAAGAAGGAGTCCCAGACCTGCTTGATAAGATAGCCGATGAGACTATATGTGAAGACTCTGAAAAATTACTCGAATTCCTTACAAGTGTTGGACATCCTGCACTTGAGATGGAACCGATGCTATAAAGAAAGTTATCAGTTAATAGTCATTAGTCAAGAGTAAAAAGACAATGACTGATGACAGTTAACTAATGGCTTATTTAGATGGAGGTTATATGGACAAAATTATAAAGAGTGCAAATAAGGCATCTGAAGAAATTATAGAATGGGGTGAAACTCAAAATATACAGACATGTTTTGAACGGGCAGAAAAGAACAAACCCTGTCCGATTGGTGCTGCAGGGGCATGTTGCAAAATATGTCATATGGGACCATGCAGATTCGTGGGGCTAAATGCGGAAAATGAAGCAAGAGGAGTATGTGGTGCAACGCTACCAACAGTTTCTGCAAGGAATTTTTTAAGGATGGCTGTTGCAGGTGCATCTGCACACTCTGATCATGCCAGAGACATGGTATTTATATTGCTTGCAGTAGCAAATGGTGAGACAAAAGACTTCAGAATAACAGATGTTAGAAAACTATACAGAATTGCTGAAATACTCGAAATAGAATTTGAAGGACGTCAAGTGAATGATGTAGCAAGAGATGTTGCAACAAAGCTACTTGAAGATTTTGGAAGACAAAAAGGAGAACTGAACTTTATTAAGAGAGCACCTAAGAAGACACAGGAAAGATGGAGGAAATGGGGAATCATTCCGAGAGGTATTGACAGAGAAATAACAGAAGCAATGCATCGCACTCATATGGGTGTTGACCATGACCCTGATAATCTTCTCCTGAGCGCTTTGAAAGTATCAATTGCAGATGGGTGGGGCGGAAGTATGATTTCGACAGATATAACAGATATACTTTTTGGAACGCCTCATCCGGTAAAAGCAGAAGCAAGTTTCGGAATTTTCAAGGAGGATGAAGTCAACCTCGTAGTCCACGGACATGAACCTTCACTTGCAGAAGTGATTGTAGATGTTGTCAACGAGCCAGACATGATCGAATATGCAAAAACAAAAGGTGCAAAGGGAATAAATCTCGGTGGCATGTGCTGCACAGCTAATGAAGTACTGATGCGGCATGGTATTTCCACTGCTGGCGGTTTTACCAATCAGGAACTCGCTGTTCTTACAGGACTTATTGATGCAATAACAGTTGATGTGCAATGCATTATGCCTGCTCTGACAGAACTATCACAGAAATTTCATACAAAAGTAATAACTACTTCTTATAAGGCAAAGATACAGGGTGCTTTACACATAGAATATGACGAACACAGAGCAAGGGAGATAGCGCGTCAGATAGTCAGGACAGCTATTGATAATTTTTCTAACAGGAAAGGTAAAGGCAGTCATGTTACGGATAAATTTCCTGTAATAGCAGGTTTTTCACATGAATACATAGAATATATGCAAGGAGGGAGATGGCGCGCGTCATTCAGGCCTTTGAATGATGCGATAATAGCTGGAAGAATTCGTGGTGTTGTTGGGCTTGCAGGATGTGATAATCCACGGGTTCCGTCACAGGGTCTTCATCGTTTTCTTGCGATTGAATTAATTAAGAATGATGTGCTTATAGTATCAACAGGTTGTGGTTCACATGCCTGCGGGACTGCTGGATATCTTACTCCAGAGATGGCTCTTGAAAATGCAGGGCCTGGTTTACGGGAGGTATGTGAAGCAATAGGAATTCCTCCTATTCTTCACCTTGGTTCTTGTGTGGATAATTCAAGGATTTTAACTATAGCAGCTGCAATGGCTGCCGAAGGCGGTCTTTCTGACGAAATAGGAGGAATGCCGGCAGTAGGCATTGCACCCGAGTGGATGTCCGAAAAGGCAATTTCAATCGGATGCTATTTTGTTGCATCAGGTGTACCTGTTATATTCGGAGGAGAATCCCCGGTTGGAGCAAGCAAAGAAGTGACAAAGATAATGACAGAAGTATGGTTTGAGAGATTTAAGGGTGCGCTTCATTTCGAGCCTGATCCAGAAAAGATACTTGAGCTCACTTTAGATTACATTGATAGAGCGAGGGATGCACTGAAACTCAGGAAATATCAACCTGGCAGATTCGGGGTAGAAAGAGTTTTGATGGATATGGCTGCAAGGCGCGAGCTTGAAAAAGGTGCAAAACCACATCTTGGATTATAATCAAGAAAGTCAATAGTCATTAGTCAGTAGTCAATATTTAGAATGACCGATGACTTAATGACCGGTGACTGGAATTTTGGAGGTTATATGGATGTAGAAGAGATTAATATTGATGAACAGATTGGCGGAGTTAGCAGAATAATCGGTGAACAGGAGGCGAGAAGAGGAATACTCATCCATGCATTACAGCAGATACAGGAAGAAGAAGGTTATCTACCGGAAGAAGTTTTGAGAAAGCTTTCCAAAAAGCTTAATATTGCATTGTCCGAGATATACAGTGTTGCAAGTTTCTATAAGATGTTTCATTTTAAACCGAGAGGAAGGAAAATTGTAAAAGTCTGTCTGGGTACAGCATGTTACGTAAGAGGGTCAAAGAAAATTTTAACAGCTCTTGAAACTGAATTCAATGTAAAGAGTGGAGATACCACTGATGATCTTGCTATGACACTTGAGACAGTTGGATGTGTGGGTTGCTGTGGTCTTGCTCCTGTTACTACCATCAATGATGAAGTAACAGGAGAACTTATAGGTGAGAAGAAAATAGAAGCCTTAATTAAATCGATAAAAGAAGATTAGAGAAGCCTTTAAAATAATACATTTAAAAAGGAATTGGTATCATGGAAAGATTGCATTCCATAAGTGAGCTTGCAGACCTCAGATCTATTCTTCGGAGTGATATCTTCAGCCCTGATAAAAATATTCTCAAAGTCTGCTGCGGGTTGCCTTGCAGTACACTGGGGTCTCATAAAGTGGCAGATGCATTGCAGAAAGAGGCGGCAACGAGTAATTTTCAGATTGAGGTGATCAAGACAGGGTGTCAGGGACTCTGTCAAAAAGGACCTCTTATAAAAGTTAAGCCTTATGGCTTTTTCTATCAGAAGGTTCATGCTGACAAAGCACAAGATATTATTAACAGAACATTCGTGATGAGAGAACCCGTCAGAGAACTTCAATACCGTGATTCTTTTATTGATACACCAAAAGCTTCCCAGAAAGAAGTTCCTTTCTATACTAAACAATTAAAGATTGCTCTCAGAAATACAGGCGAGATAGATCCGTTTAATATTTATCATTATATAGCAGTCGATGGTTACAAGGCTATTGAAAAAATACTCTTAGAGATGAGTCCTGAACAGGTAATAGAAGAGGTAAGAAAATCAAATATTAGAGGGCGTGGAGGAGCAGGATTCCCGGCAGGTGTAAAATGGGCTCATGCTAAAAGGGCTGACGGTAATATAAAAATAGTTATAGCCAATGGTGATGAGGGGGACCCTGGTGCTTTTATGGACAGGTCTATCATGGAAGGTGATCCCCATAGCCTTCTTGAAGGAATGCTCATCTGTGCTTATGCAATTAATGCTCAATATGGGTTCATTTACGTTCGTCATGAATATCCTCTTGCCATTAAAACATTAAAGACAGCTATCAAGCAGGCAGAGGAAATAGGGCTTTTAGGAAAAAATATCCTCGGGACTGGATTTGATTTTACAGTTCATATCAGGGAAGGGGCGGGTGCCTTTGTCTGTGGAGAGGCAACTGCACTTGTTGCATCAATAGAAGGCAGGAGAGGTTATCCACATGCGAGACCACCAAGGGTATCAGAACCAGGAGGTGGACCCTGGGGTTACCCTGCTAATCTTAATAACATAGAAACCTATGCCTGTATCCCTCCGATCATCAACAACGGTGCAGACTGGTTCTTAAATATAGGCACATCAAGTTCATCTGGTACAAAGGTATTTTCACTGGCTGGTAAAGTCAAAAATACAGGACTTGTTGAGGTTCCCATGGGTATTACTTTAAGAGAGATTATATTTGATATCGGTGGTGGCATTATAGGTGATAAAAGATTCAAGGCAGTTCAGACTGGAGGTCCTTCAGGTGGATGTATTCCAGAAAAATATCTTGATATACCTGTAGACTTTGATTCATTAACAAAATTAGGTTCAATTATGGGATCTGGTGGTATGGTTGTTATGGATGAAGATAATTGCATGGTTGATGTTGCAAAATTTTTCCTTTCTTTCACACAGGCGGAATCATGCGGAAAGTGTCCACCTTGTAGGATTGGAACATATCAGATGTTGCAGTTACTTGAAAAGATAACTTCAGGCAATGGTGAAGCAGGAGATATTGAGAAGTTAAAGAGACTGGGGGAACTCGTTATATCAGGTTCACTCTGTGGTCTTGGTAAGAGTGCACCGAATCCAGTTCTTACGACTATTAAATATTTTCAGGAAGAATACGAAGAGCATGTAAGAGATAAATATTGTAGGGCAAAAGTATGCAATCTTGGATTTTTCTGGATTGACCATAATGAATGCATACTTTGCGGTCTTTGTAAGCAAGCATGTGCTTTTGATGCCATAAAGGAGACAAGAAGGAGTTTCTTTATCGACAGAAATTATTGTACAAAATGCAAGGCCTGCTATAATGTTTGTCCTGTTAAAGCTGTAAAGATAATGAAACAGGAATACATAAGACTCGAAGAAGAGTTAAAATTGCCTTTTGAAACAATCGAGCTCGTTGAAAGGAGAAGAAAAATGAAACTAAAGCATATCTTGGAAGCAAGGCCATATGAGATTGTAACCATTCATAAAGATCTGACAATTTCAGATGCAGTGCACTTAATGGCCCAGAGGAATATCAGTGGATTATTTGTTGTTGACGAAAATGAGAAACTGGTAAGTCTGTTTACTGAGAGAGATATAGTGCGGTGTGTATTTAATAATATCCCATTTAATGAAACTCTTGAATCAATAAAGTCGAGGGAAATAACAACTTTTGATCCATCTACTGAAATTAGTTCTGCAGTAGCTATAGCTTCAAGAAAAGGGATCAGACATCTACCTGTTGTCGAGGGGGACAAGATTATAGGAATGATTACTTACAGGGATCTGATTTCATATTTACTTCCAGAGATATGTTTTATGGCAGAAACGATGTATTGAATTAATTAAAGAGTAATTGCGGGATTAAATGATAACAGTAGACAATATACACAGACTAAACAAAATTAGTGAACTTGCTGATTTACGTGAGCTCATCTCCAGAGAAGAAATACTGGCTCCTGGGAAAAACAGAATAAGGAACTGCTGCGGTACGGCATGCAGGGCGAATAAATCCCTTGAAGTGGCAGAAAGTTTAAAAGAAGAAGCAGAGAAAAGCGGCATTGATTTAGAGATAGTAACTACAGGATGCCAGGGACTCTGTCAGAAAGGTCCTGTGATGAGTATTGAACCTCATGAATTTTTTTATCAAAAAGTAAAACATCATAGTGTTCGTGATATTATTTCTGCAACCTTTTTTGAAGATTCTCCAGTCAGGAAGCTTCTTTATAGAGGTAATTTTCTCGATAAACCAATTGAAAATATGGAAGATGTTCCATTCTATAAGAAACAGATGAGGATTGCTTTGAGTAATAATGGCAAGATTGATCCTGCTAATATTTATCATTATATAGCTGTTGGAGGCTATAAAGCTGTTGAAAAGATGTTCTCTTCAATGACTCCTGATCAGGTACTTGAAGAAGTAAAGAAGGCTAATATTAGGGGAAGAGGTGGTGCAGGTTTCCCTGCAGGGGTAAAATGGGCTCATACGAAAAAGGCTCCTGGCAATATTAAGATGGTTATTGCAAATGGAGATGAAGGAGATCCAGGTGCTTTTATGGATAGGTCTATCATGGAGGGTGATCCCCATAGCCTTATTGAAGGCATGATTATATGTGCTTATGCTATCGGGGCTAGTTACGGTTTTATATATGTTCGTCATGAATATCCGCTTGCTGTTAAAAATCTCAAGATTGCAATTGAACAGGCTGAAAAGTTGGGACTTTTAGGAGAAAACATTTTAGGAACAGGTCTTAATTTTACTATTCATATAAGAGAGGGTGCGGGCGCTTTTATTTGTGGTGAGGCAACAGCACTTATAGCTTCTATAGAAGGCAGGAGGGGCTTCCCTCATCCAAGACCGCCAAGGGTTTCAGAGCCAGGAGGAGGGCCATGGGGCTATCCTGCGAACCTTAATAACGTTGAGACATATGCGTGTATCCCTTCCATTATCGAAAAAGGGGCAGACTGGTTTCTTAGCATCGGAACAGAAAACTCTCCAGGAACCAAGGTATTTGCCTTGACAGGAAAAGTCAAAAATACAGGACTTGTTGAGGTTCCCATGGGTATTACTTTAAGAGAGATTATATTTGATATCGGAGGAGGTATCCTGGGGAATAAAAAATTCAAAGCGGTTCAGACTGGAGGTCCTTCAGGTGGTTGTATTCCTGAAAAGTATCTTGATCTACCAGTTGATTTTGATTCGCTTAATAAAGTAGGTTCTATTATGGGTTCAGGCGGAATGGTAGTGATGGATGAAGATAACTGTATGGTAGATGTAGCTAAGTTCTTCCTTTCATTCACACAATCTGAATCCTGTGGAAAATGCATTCCATGTAGAATTGGAACATACCAGATGTTACAGATACTTGAAAAGATAACATCAGGCAAGGGTGAACCTGGAGATATTGAAAAACTTGAGAGATTAGGAAAGAATATTAAAGCAAGTTCATTATGTGGGCTTGGACAGAGTGCACCGAATCCTATACTTACAATAATCAAATATTTCCGTGAAGAATACGAGGAACATATACATGATAAATATTGCAGAGCCAAGGTCTGCAATATAGGGATGCTGAAAATCGAACAAGAAGAATGTATCCTCTGCGGACTATGTAAACAGGCGTGCGCTTTTGATGCAGTAAAAGAGACCAGAAGAAGTTTTTTTATTGTCATGCATTACTGCACGAGATGTAAAGCCTGCTATCATGTCTGTCCTGTTGGTGCAGTGAAGATTATAAAAGAAAAATATATAAAGCTTGAAGAGAAACTTAAAATACCTGCTAATAATGTCGAATTAATGGAAAAGAGATGTAAAATGACTTTAAAAGATATACTTTTATCAAAACCCCATGAAATTTACTCCATTAATAAAAATCAAACTATTAAAGATGCAATGGACACAAATATTACAACATTCAGTCCTTCGATGGCTATAAATGCAGCGATAGCTATTTCAAGCAGAAAGAATAAGAGGCATTTGCCAGTTGTTGAAGAAGATACAATTCTGGGAATGATTACGGTTAGAGACCTTATCTCTTATCTGCTTCCTGAGATATCTTACATGGTAGAATCCAGAGTTGATGTTAATATGCTTAAATGATACAATGAAAAAACAATGAAAAGATTAAACAGTGTAAAAGAACTTATTAGCCTCCGTGAATATTTACAAAAAGACGGTGTCTTAGAACCGGGGAAAAAGAGGATAAGAGTTTGTTGCGGAACAGGCTGTAAAGCAAATAAGTCTTTAAAACTATTAGAGGAACTTAAAAACGCTGCTAACCAGAGTGCAACCGATGTTGAAATAATATCAACAGGTTGTCAGGGTCTATGCCAGAAAGGCCCTGTTATGATAGTTGAGCCACAGGAATATTTTTACCACAGGGTTCAACCTCAAAGGGCAAGAGACATCATTGTGCGGACAATAGAGGGAGAAAAACCCATAATGGATCTCCTTTACCGCCAAACTTATGGAGAAAGGGCATATCATATTAATGAGGTTCCTTTTTATAGCAAACAGAAAAGAGTAGCACTTCGCAATAATGGAAGAATAGATCCAACTAATATTTATCACTACATTGCAATTGGTGGTTATAGAGCTCTGGAGAAAGCATTTCTTCAGATGACTCCTGATCAGGTTCTTGATGAGGTTGATAAGGCAAATCTCAGAGGACGTGGTGGTGCTGGTTTCCCTGCTGGTAAAAAATGGAGACATACAAAAAGGTCTCCTGGCTTAAAATTTGTAATAGCAAATGGCGATGAGGGTGATCCGGGAGCTTTTATGGATAGATCAGTTATGGAAGGTGATCCTCACAGTTTACTTGAAGGCATGATTTTATGTGCATATGCAATAGGTGGAAGGCACGGAATTATTTATGTGCGTCATGAATATCCTCTGGCTGTTCAGAACCTCGGTATTGCTATAAAACAGGCTGAAGAGGTGGGACTTTTGGGCGAAAATATACTTGGAACCGATTTAAGTTTTGATATAAGGTTAGCTCAAGGTGCAGGCGCCTTTGTATGTGGTGAATCAACCGCCCTTGTTGCATCTGTAGAAGGAGATAGAGGATTTCCAAGGCCAAGACCGCCAAGATTATCTGAAAAAGGAGGCGGTGTATGGGGTTATCCTACAAATCTTAATAATGTAGAAACATATGCTTGTGTTCCATATATTATTGAGAAAGGTGCAGACTGGTTCCTCAGCATCGGGACCCAGAATTCGCCCGGTACCAAAGTATTTGCATTAACAGGAAAGGTTGTGGACACAGGGTTAATTGAAGTTCCGATGGGAATAACGCTGAGGGAAATTATATACGATATTGGTGGTGGAATTCTCCATGATAAAAAATTTAAGGCAGTTCAGACAGGAGGTCCTTCAGGTGGATGTATTCCAGAAAAATATCTTGATATACCTGTAGACTTTGATTCATTAACAAAATTAGGTTCAATTATGGGTTCGGGCGGTATGGTAGTGATGGATGAAGATAACTGCATGGTTGATGTTGCAAAATTCTTTCTATCCTTCTGTCAGGCAGAATCATGTGGTAAATGCCCTCCATGCAGAATCGGAACTTACCAGATGATGCAGATACTTGAAAAGATTACATCGGGGAATGGAGAATCTGGAGATATCGAGAAGCTTGAGGAATTAGGTAAAAAGGTTAAAGAGGCTGCTCTGTGCGGGCTTGGGAATTCAGCTCCAAATCCTGTTTTATCAACAATAAAATATTTCCGTGAGGAATATGAAGAACATGTTTTTCAAAAATACTGCAGGGCAAAAGTATGTTCTGGCCTTGGAATTCTCTCTATAAATACTGATATATGTTATCAGTGCATGAGGTGTATGGATGTGTGTCCGTTTGATGCGATAAAGGAATCAAAAGAAGGTGGTTTTTACATAGATCAGGTTTACTGTCAAAGATGTCAGGCTTGTTATATGGTATGCCCACTTGGGAGCATCGAAATAAATTCTCAGCCTGTTCCAACTATTGACAAGGAAATATGTTATATGTGTGGACGTTGCAATGATGTCTGCAGGGTAAATGCTATAAAACAGACATCAACAGGTTATATAATCGATAGCTATGCTTGCAAACGTTGCGGCGATTGTTATAATGTATGTCCCCTTGGAGCAATAAAATTTGAAGAAGCAACTCCACTGTCTGTTAATCCCATAAGTAAGGGAGAAATTAAAGGGAAGTAATTCTCAAGATTTTCTGGAGGCACAATGAGTGAAGAGACTGTAACAGAGCAAAAGGAAAAAAAGATTGAAGATATAAAGAAAGAAGCAGAGCAGAAGGCTTGTGCTGTGCAGAGTGCTTTACATTTTATTCAGGAATTTCTTGCAGGTCCTATGTGTGGAAAATGTTATCCATGTGCTCTCGGAACAGGAGAAGCTAAAATCAGGCTGCTCAGGATAAGTCAGCATCTTGACGATGTTAGCGAAAAAGATATAGAAGCCCTAAAGAGGATTGGGTCAATTATGAGTGAAGCTTCTTTTTGTAAGAAAGGAAAAGATACTGGAAGATTTCTTGTTGAAATAATTACATCCAGAGAAGAAGAATTCAAGGAACATATATCCGGTAACTGCCAGAAAAAGGAATGTATCAGTCTGATCGAATATGTAATAAATCCAGTTCTTTGCATAATGTGCGGGAAGTGTGCAGAAATATGTAAATACAATGCAATAATAGGTGAGACAAAAAAACCATATCTTTCTGGATATCTGCCTTTTGAGATAAGACAAAAAAGATGTACAAAATGTGGTGAATGTGTAAAGGTCTGTCCCACAGGGGCTATTGAGGTAGTAACAAAACTCAAAGAAGAATTAGTGAGCCAAGAATAATCATATAATAAAATAATAGGAGGACTTGATGGAGAAACTGGTCAAACTCCAGATAGATGGAAAAGAGATCGAAGCACCGGCCGGGATGAATTTAATTGATGCTGCAGAACTCGCAGGCATACATATCCCGAATCTCTGTTATCTGAAAGGAATGAAAGGTATAGGAGCTTGCAGGCTTTGCCTTGTTGAGGTGGAAGGACTAAAGGCGCCTGTTATTGCCTGTAATACTAAAGTTAAAGATGGAATGGTCGTGAATACAAAGACAGATAAAGTTCAGGAAATCAGGAAATTTGTAATAGATTTAATTCTGTCTATGCATCCTCTGGATTGCATGACGTGCACAAAGGCAGGAGTATGTAATCTCCAGAAATATGCCTATGATTTTGAACTAAAAGAATCCTCTTTTATGAGAAAAAAGTTTGGCTATCCAGTAGATGAAGCAAATCCTTTTATAAAGAGAGACCCGGAATATTGTATCTTATGTGGAAGATGTGTGCGGGTATGTAAAGAACAGGGAACAAATGTTCTTGAATTTATGGGCAGGGGTATCGAATCAAAAGTTATTACTGCAAATGACAAACCGCTTCAGGAATCTGGATGTACATTCTGCGGAAGTTGTCTTGATGCATGCCCTGTGAATGCACTTCTGGAAGCAGATCGCTGGAGAAAAGGAAGAGAATGGGAATATGAGAAAATAGACTCTGTTTGTCTTTTATGCGGAAACGCCTGTGATATAAAAGTCAGCACCAATGATGGCAGGATTCAAAAAATTAATGCAGGAGCAAAAGCAGGTTCAGCAGAACGGTATATCTGTGCTTATGGAAGATATGGGTTTGACTGTATTGAAGCAGGGTCACGTCTTACTGCGCCAATGAAAAAAGTTGATGGAGAACTCAAAGAGACCACGTGGGATGATGCACTTCATCTTGTTGCTGAGAGACTAAAAAAAGCTGGTAAGGAGGCTGGTTTTATAAGTGTTGCAGGAATACAGAATGAAGATGCTCTAACACTAAAGAAGTTTGCTCATGATGTTGTGAAGACTAAGAACATAGATACAACCGTCAGCCTTTACGCTGAGAGTAATTCTCTAAGAAAATCTCAGACAGCAGAAATAGATAATGCAGATCTTATAATCCTCTCAGGACTCAATCCATCTCAGTGGGAGAGGATTCTGCCTGCGATTGATGCTGCAGTGAGAAGAAGGGTTAATCGTGGGGCGAAACTTGTTGTTATCAACTCATCTGAAGCAAAAATAGGAGAGGTAGCAAATGTTTCTCTTATAGGAAATGAGATTTCAATTATCAAGCGCATAATAAAGGCTCTAATTCAGAAAGGACTCAAGGCAGATAAAAAACTTATATCTGAAGTTAAAAATGTAGAGATTACAGAAGAAATCGAAAAAGCAGCAACCTTAATTCATGAAGCAAAAAGTCCAGTTATTCTTGCTTCTCCATCATTATTTGATGCATCTGCCAATATAGCTTTGATAAAGGGTAAGATTATCTGTGTCCCCTTAGAAAGTAATGCGCGCGGCGTAATACTTATGGGTCTAACTACACTGGGTAAGACATATCAGGACATGATATCTGATGGAATGAAAGTCCTTTACACAGTTGGAGAAGTTCCTCTTAACAAAAGGCCGAAAACAGATTTTCTCATTGTACAAAATTCACATCTTAATGAGCTCGCAAAGCAGGCAGATGTTGTTCTTCCATCAGCAACATTCTTCGAATCTGCTGGCACAATGATAGATTATCTGGGAAGGATAAAATATCTACCGAAGATAATAGAACCGCAGGGTGAATCAAAAAGCCATAAAGATATTTTCATTAAACTTGCAAAGGAAATGGGAGTAACAATAAAAAAGGTTACTGAAGCTGAAGTTAAAAAGGCAATTAAAATAAAAGAAAAGCTGCCAATCGGTTTATTTATAAAGAAAGAAGGCCTGGAGATATCTCCTGAAGAAGTGATAGAGTCAATAAACGCATCAGTCATTAATGGTTCACGACTTCTATGGCTTAAGGAGACTGAAAAAGCGGTTAGTGCATAATTTTTAAACCAGATTATATATAAACTATAGCTAACAAGACATAGTATTTTCGCTTATTTTCGGTCTTAGACATCCGAGGTATTCCACCCGAATAATGCAATTAAAATAATGCCGGTGTTGCGAGAAGATTTATTTAGCGATAAGATGATAGAAACTCTGGATGGTCAATTGCATTTTTCAGGTCAATTAGCCAATTGAATTGTGAGATAAAAAGTGATATGCTCCAATAAAAATAATTATTGAAGTTGGACTAAGAAAATCATTTTTATGAAAAAACAATTTCTTATAGCAGTTGTTGTAATTGTGAGTTTATTCTTTATCGCCGCTGGTTATCTGTATTACCTGTCTGAAAAAAAGATTCATCGCCAAATTGTAGAAAACGAACTTAAGGCAATTGCAAAACTCAAAGCAGATCAGATTGCTAAATGGTTCCAAGAACGTTACGGTGATGCCTCTGTGATTTCAAATTCACCTTTTATGCGAAGGGCGTTTAAAGAATGGATTAAAAATCCTGAGGATCAGGTATTAAAAGACGATATTATTGAACGATTGAGTCTTGCTAAAAACAATTGGGGATATGAAGATATTTTTCTTTCTAATTTAAAAGGGAATTTGCTACTTTCAATCGTTCCAGAAAATAAAAAATTTGATCCGATTACATCAGAAAAAATCTCAGAAGCAATTAGGAAAGGAAAGATTCTTTTTTCTGATTTTTATTATTGTTCTATGCACAGCAGAATCCATATAGATATGTTTGCTCCTGTATTTGACGGAAAGAAGGTGCCGTTTGTCGTATTAATATTCCGCATTGCTCCTGGAGACTATCTTTATCCACTTATCCAGTCATGGCCAATACCAAGTAAAACAGCAGAGACTATACTTGTCCGGAGAGAAGGAGAAAATGTGCTTTTTTTAAACGAACTACGCCATAGAAAAAATACTGCCATGAAATTACGTATACCCCTTACAGAAAAAAATATACCATCAGTAAAAGCAGTCCTGGGGTATGAAGGTATTTTTGAAGGTAAAGACTATAGAGATGTTGAGGTAATTGCTTATATACGCGGTGTTCCGGGGACTCCCTGGTATATGGTTGCAAAAGTCGATAAAAAGGAAATATATTCTGAGCTTTATTATCGAACAGGAACAATCATTGGTTTTACTATTATGATGGTACTGTTGATTGCGACAGGAACGTCATGGTTATATCGTTCCAGACAAAAGGATTTATACAGGGATTTATTTTTAAAAGAAAAATACCTGCGAGAAGCTCAGGAAGAATTTCGCACAACACTCTACAGTATTGGCGATGCAGTCATTACAACCGATACAAGAGGTATTGTCAGGCATATGAATAAGGTTGCAGAAGAGTTGACAGGTTGGAAAGAAACAGAAGGCTCAGGCAAACTGCTTGAAGAGGTCTTTCATATTATTAACGAAGATACCCGCTCTAAGGTTGAAAATCCTGTTCAGAGGGTCTTAAGGGAAGGATTAGTTGTAGGACTTGCAAATCATACTCTTTTAATTTCAAGAGATGGAAGAGAAATTCCTATTGCTGACAGTGGAGCACCTATTCATGATGAAGAAGGCAATACTGGCGTAGTGCTTGTATTCAGGGATCAGACTCAAGAACGAAAAACACAAAAGGCACTTAAGGAAAGCGAAGAGACATATCGCAATCTTTTTCAGAATGCACAAGTAGGTCTATTTAGAACAAGGATTTCAGATGGGAAAATTCTTGAAAGTAATGAGCAACTTGCAAAAATGTTTGGTTATGATAGCAGGGAAGAATTTATTAGAGAATATGTCACATCACCCAATTATGTTGACCCTGGGACTCGGGAAAAGATGTTAAAGGAGATAAAGGAAAAAGGGCTCGTTGAAAATTTTGAAGCTCGCTTTTATCGGAAGGACGGCTCTATTTTTTGGGCAAAGTATTCAGCAAAAATTTACCATGATAAAGGCTGGATTGAGGGAGTTGCAGAGGATATCACAGAGCGTAAGAGGACAGAGGAAGAATTGCAAAAGTATAAACAACAACTGGAAAGATTAGTTGAAGAGCGAACAGTCCAGCTAAAAACTGCCAACGAGGAACTTGAAGCATTTGTCTATTCTGTCTCTCATGATCTTCGAGCACCTTTGAGGGCAATAGATGGGTTTACAGAGATACTTCAGAAGGAATACATTCAGAAGCTTGATGAAGAAGGA
>JACAFF010000016.1 GCA_013388455.1 Nitrospirota bacterium | reverse complement strand
TCTCATTCTCTTATAAGTAGATTCAGCAAATTTTCTTACCTCAAATATGAGCATACTCTGAAGAAAATATTTATAGTATCGGAAAAGAAGGTCCTTGGAAAAAGGAAACTTCTCTTTATATTGTTTGTAAAAAGATGTGAGAGAAATTTTCATCGAAAAGGATGAGAATAGTTTATCCATAAGAACCTCTAAAAGCGGGATATTAGTTATCATATACCTCTCAGCTAAGTCTCTGAAAAACATTGCACCCAGATACTCTTTCAGGAGTTTCGTCTTTTCAAACTCTGATTTAAGAAACGAAATCTCCGGGAAACCACCCCATCTGATATATTCGGAAAAGTGATTTTTAACAACAGCTTTCCGTTGACCATATAAGATATGACTATTTAAAGGATTTAATCCCTTAGAAACAAGGTACTCACGAAATGAAAATGGCAATATTTCTACACTCCATAATCTTCCTCTTAATTCTGTATGTATCTCTGAAGGCATAATTTTAGAGGATGAACCACTAACATATACTTTTATATTTTCACGCTCCACAGCTCTTCTACAGAATTTCTCCCACCCCTTTATATTTTGAACCTCATCAAGTAAGAAAATAATTTGTTTATTTATTAGATGTGGTTTTAATTCCAGAACTGCCTCTTTAAGACTCTCAAAATCCCCAAGTTTAAACTCCGACAGTCGGTCATCTTCAAAATCTAAGTATATAGAATTTTCGGTATTGTCTTTAAATAAATCATATAATATGAATGTCTTTCCGCTTCTCCTTACACCATAAAATACTACTGTTTTATTCAAGGTTCTTGGAGAAAATACCCCTTCTCTCTTTATAATCTTTTTGACATGTTTAAGGATATATTCTTCATTCGATACGAGAGTGTCTTTTAATACATGTTTGCTAATCATTTTTGTCCTTTTAATAAGGATAATTTATAATATGTTTATCCTTATGTCAAGGAGTATGTATAGCGTTCATTGCGTTATTGCGTTCATTGCGTTGTAGCGTTCGTTGCGTTTATTAAAACAACAACATTACAAAGGGATAGACAACCCCCTTAATCCCCCTTGACAAAGGGGGAAAGGATAACGACAACGGCGTGTAGCGTCAAGGCTTATACACCCCTGCACCCCTCTCAAGAGGGCACACACCCCGTCACTTCGTGCCACCCCTCTCAAGAGGGGAATTATGCAGAGTATGGCAAAACAAACTGATTCTCGATATCCGATACCATAAAAGACTGAACGCCCTATAAATCTTTCCACTCTTAACTCCATTATTCCGATTATTGATTACCATAGGCTATTCTATCGTTTTTCGACTTTGAGTCCTTCGATCTTCTGAAAATCCCTCATATTAGCGGTCACTACCGTATAGTCAAGCGCAATTGCCGTTGCAGCAATGATAAGATCATGAGAACCAACAGTAATTCCTTTCATGGATATTGTTGACCAGAGTTTTGCGTAAATCCGTGCCGTAGGCATATCAAAGGCGAGTACAGGAAAAAATTCGATAACTTTCTCAACAAAAGCCTGTCGCTTCACCTTCCGTGCTTCGGTATCAGCGCGTTCAACACCATGAAGCAGTTCAGCCACTGTAACCACGCTTATTCCGAACGTCTCCTCTTCGCGGCCATAAATTAGAGCTTCTACTTCCTGCCTGTTCCGCTCTATGGCAATAATTTCGCTTGTGTCAAAGATTATTCCCATGAGGCTTTCTCAGGCATTGAAGGTTGTTCGCGGATGATCTTTTCAATGTCATTGGCAAAACGGTCTGCATCATCTCCAAGGCTGGGAAGGTTTTTTATGAGCGACCTTAATTCTCCCAATGTGCGTCTGACAGGAACAGATTCAAACGGAACAATATTTGCTACAGGTTTACCACCTCTTAAGACTGTATAGCGGTCGCCCTTATATTTAATAGAATTCAGCAGTTCAGAAAAAGTTCTGACCGCATCTGTTGCATTAATTGTCTTCATAAATTTCTACTCCTTCAATATATGATAATCATATTTTACATATTTTTATATTTTACATCTACTTCGGTAACTCTTGGTGTCCGTTTTTGACTTTTGACAATAGCGTTTATAGCGTTTATTGCGTTGATTGCGTTAATTGAGTTATAGCGTTGTTGCGTTAATAGGGTTCATAGCGTTAATTGCGTTTATAGCGTTATAGCGTTAATAAAAAGGGGGGGAAAGATAACGGCAAACGACAACGGCGTGTAGCGTCAAGGCTTACACACCTCATCACTTCGTGCCACCCCTCTCAAGAGGGCACACACCCCGTCACTTCGTGCCACCCCTCTCAAGAGGGGAATAAGGAGGGTAAGGCGTATAATGTGAGTGCGTAAGCAAGTTATAAAGACCTTAACCTGCAAGCTATCAAGCTTGAAAGCCTGTTGCGTTAAAAAACTAAGAAAGGTACCATTTGTATGTCTTTCTAATGCCTTCCTCGAGTGATATAGAAGGCTTCCATCCGAGTAACTGAATTCTGCTTACGTCAAGAAGTTTGCGAGGTGTTCCATCTGGTTTTGTGGTATCCCAGAGTATAATCCCTTCAAATCCTACAATATCTTTGATAAGATTAGCGAGGTCTTTTATGGTTATATCCTCTCCTGTCCCGATATTGATAAACTCCCCTACATCCTTAAAACTATATCGCTCCATAAGAAATATAGAGGCTTCTGCAAGGTCGTCAACATAAAGAAATTCACGATAGGGCTCACCACTTCCCCAGAGTTTAATTACCATCTTACCTGAACCATGAACTGTGTCCTGATAAATACCATAGTATTTGAGGACCTCCAAAACCTTATCTTCAGGAGTATCTTTATTTATCTCAAATCTTGATCCACCTATTATTATTTCGTTATTGCCGTATTTTAGAAAATTCTCTTTTATAAGATTGAATCTGTTTTCAGAAAACAATTTTGCAAGGTAAAATTTTCGAATCATTGCAGGAAGAACATGTGAGGTCTCAAGATTGAAATTATCTTTCGGGCCATAAAGATTTGTGGGCATGATCGATATGAAATCTGTTCCATATTGCTCGTTAAAATACCTGCATAATTTGATTGCAGAAATCTTGGCAATTGCATATGGCTCATTTGTAGGTTCAAGCTGACCTGTTAGTAAATATTCCTCTTTCATCGGCTGTGGTGCATATTTCGGATAGATGCATGAAGAACCGAGATTGAGGAGTTTTTTGACTCCATATTTATAAGCAGCATGAATAATATTACTTGCTATCATTATGTTGTCGTAGATGAAATCTGCTCTGTATGTGTTGTTTGCGATTATGCCGCCAACTTTCGCAGCAGCAAGAAAGACGAATTCTGGTTTTTCTTTTTTGAAAAAACGTTCGGTATGACTTTGATTTCTGAGGTCAAGCTGTTTGCTTGTCTTTGTTACAATATTTCTGTAACCTTTTTCTTTTAGCTTTCTTAGGATTGCTGAACCAACAAGTCCACGATGTCCAGCAATGTATATTTTTGAGTCCTTGTTCATGACAATCTGCTCGTCAGCTTGCAGGCTTTCCGGATTGCACGCCTGTTAGCTTGCTCGCTTGCTATCTTGTTAGCATCTTTCTCTTATCTTCTCATAAAATGAAAAATCATGGTTGGTGTAAGTAAACTTTTTCTGGAGACATATATCTATTCCTTCACCTACAGGTTTCAGCCCTGTCATCTTTAAATCATAATCAACCATTATTTTGATGAGCTCATCAAAGGTTGTTCTGGGTTGCCAGCCAAGTTTTTTTCTTGCCTTGGTTATATCAGCCTGAAGAAAGTCTACTTCTGTTGGCCTGAAATACTTGGGGTCTATCTCGATCAAAGTCTCTCCGACTTTAACAGTAGCGGGAAAGGTAGATGTATAGTTAGAAGATAAGGATTTAATGATGCCTTTTGTATGTGTGCCCTTTCCTTTCCATTCTAACTCTATCCCGACATATTCGAATGCCTTTTCAACGAATTCTCTTACTGAATGACTTTCACCTGTGCCAACAACATAATCATCTGGTTTGTCCTGCTGTAACATAAGCCACATCATTTCAACATATTCAGGTGCGAATCCCCAGTCCCTTTTTGCATTTAGATTCCCAAGATAGAGCCTCTTCTGTTTTCCTGCAAGGATGTTTGCTATAGCCCTTGTTATCTTTCTGGTCACAAATGTCTCTCCTCTACGTGGTGATTCATGATTGAAAAGGATGCCGTTACATGCGAACATCTTAAAGCCTTCTCTGTAATTAACAACTATCCAGTAAGAATAAACCTTTGCTGCTGCATACGGGCTGCGCGGGCATAATGGTGTATTTTCATTCTGCGGTGGTGCGGCAGAACCAAACATCTCTGATGATGATGCTTGATAAAATCTGGTTTTGATACCACTCCTCCTTACAGCTTCTAATAACCTTGTTGTCCCTAATGCTGTTATGTCACCTGTATATTCAGGCATATCAAAGCTTACCCTTACATGGCTCTGGGCACCGAGATGGTAAATTTCATCGGGTTTTACATTGTATATAAGATTTACAAGTTGTCCTGAGTCTGATAGGTCACCATAATGAAGGAATAGTTTTGTCCCCCTAACATGTGGGTCTGTATAGATATGATCAATCCTTCCAGTATTAAATGAACTTGCTCGGCGAATCAGGCCGTGCACCTGATAGTTTTTTGAAAGAAGAAACTCTGCAAGATATGAACCATCCTGACCTGTTATTCCTGTAATTAAGGCACGTTTCATATAATCACCTCTTAATCTTCTTTATCAAGTAAAATAAATTTTTTCTTCTCGAATAAATCAATTACTTTCTTCACCGCTGTATTTATATCAATTCTCTCTGTGTCAAGAATAAGGTCGGGGTTTTTCGGCTCTTCATATGGTGAAGAGATACCAGTATATTCCTTGATAATTCCAGCTCTTGCTTTTTTATACTGTCCTTTCGGGTCACGTCTTTCGCACTCCTTAATTGAACACTTCACATAAATCTCCAGAAAATTATCGTCCTGAAAATGCTTCCTTATATATGCCCTATCCTCATGATAAGGAGATATGAAGGCAGCAAGAACAATCATTCCTGCATCAACGAGCAGTTTAGAAAGCTCTGCAATACGCCGCAGGTTTTCTCTTCTGTCTTCCCGACTGAAACCGAGATTACTATTGATTCCATGCCGCACATTGTCTCCATCAAGCACATATGTGCGAATGCCTTTCTTAAACAGTTGTCTTTCTACATAATGGGCAATTGTTGACTTTCCAGATGCAGAAAGTCCTGTAAACCAGACAAGACCGCTTTTGTGATTATTAAGTTGATTTCTCTCCTCTCTCTTCACATAACCATCATGCCAGATTACATGATTATTGTTTACAATAGCTTTTCTCATTCATTTCTCCTATCACCAAGGTTCTATCATTCCTACGGAATCAGGAATCCAGAAAGATAAAAAATTTGAAGCCCTGAGGATTATTCATTTGATTATGAGTCGAGTGGCTTTGCTTCATCTATAAGCATCACAGGTATATCATCCTGGACAGGATATACTAATCTGCACTTTTCACAGATAATACCCCTGCCGTCATCCGAATACTTTATATCTCCCTTACACTTCGGACATGCAAGGATTTCGAGAAGCTTTTTATCTATTGTCATGCTTATAGCCTCCTCATCCAGGTTTCTGCCTTCCATATATATCATCCACTCTCACGATATCATCTTCACCAACATATTCACCGTTCTGGACTTCTATTATCTCAAGCGGGACTTTACCCGGATTTTCAAGCCTGTGTAAAGTTGATTTTGGGACATATACTGATTCATTCTCATGAATGTTTATTTCCTTATCACCTATGGTAACTCTTGCTGCTCCTTTTATTACAACCCAGTGCTCTGACCTGTGATAATGCATCTGGAGACTCAGCCTCTCTCCAGGATTAACAACAATTCTTTTAATCTTATACCTTTCACCTTCTTCAAGCACTGTGTAACTGCCCCATGGACGAAAAGTGGTTACATGTTCCAGTGCCTCTTTTCTATTATTGCTATTCAATATGTTCACAATATTCTTTACTTTTTGTGTCTCACCTCTTTTTGCTATCAGCAGGGCATCTTCTGTGTCAATTATCAGACAGTCATCAATACCTATGGTTGATATTAGCCTTTTACTGCTCACGACGAGTGAATCATGTGTATCTATAAAAATGACATCGCCTGTTTTCATATTGCCTTTTTCATCTTTATCGAGAACTTCGTATAGTGAGTCCCATGAGCCTATATCGTTCCAGTAAAGATCAAGTGGCATTATAGATATTCTGTCTGATTTTTCAGCTATAGCATAATCTATGGATATGTTCGGCATTTTTTCAAAGTTAGTTTTCAAATCGTCAAAGCTCATATCGAGCATTTTGCTAATTTCTGGTGCGTGTTTTTTAAATTCTTCCATCATCGTGCCTATGGTAAAGGCAAACATACCTGAATTCCAATAATATATGCCTTCATTCAAATATTTCTCAGCGGTTTCAGAATCAGGCTTTTCAGTAAACTGCTCAACTTTGAAATATATATCACTCAAACTTTCAAATCTGCTTGCTTTTATATATCCATATCCTGTCTCTGGTCTTGTTGGCTTTATGCCAAATGTTACTATATAGCCTTTTTTAGCTATATCTTCTGAAAACCTGATATATTCTGAAAATTTCTCAGCAGGTCTGATTATGTGGTCTGATGGAGAAACAAAAAGGACTTCATTTTCATTACTTCCGAGTTTTTCAATACAATATTTAATGCCGAGCGCAATAGCTGGTGCTGTGTTCCTACCAGCTGGCTCCAGTATGATATTGCTGAAAACAAGATTTTGCTGAGAATGCAGTAGTGAATTCAAATCAGACATAACATGGAATTTATACTCACTGTTCGTCATTATTACTATGTCTTCAGGGGAAAAAGTGCGCAGGAGTCTTTTTGCAGTTTCCTGTAAAAGTGAATTTTTTGAATTCAGTCTAAGAAACTGCTTGGGAAAATTTTTTCTACTAAGAGGCCAGAGTCTCGTTCCTGAACCACCTGCAAGAACTAAAGCCTTCATGTAATATCCCTTACCTTTTTCAGTTCATCCTCCATGAATTTTTTATAGGCTTCCAGGCTTTGTGCATCCTCTGCCTCGAAGCGCATGACTATAACAGGCTGGGTATTGCTTGAACGGACTAATCCCCACCCTTTTCCAAATACAACCCTTGCACCATCAATATCGTATATTTTCTTGATAGGTATCGGGCTTTTTCCTGACTCTTTGTATTTTTTACATCTGAGCACCAGGCTTTCTACTAATCTCTTTTTCTGGTCTTCCTGACATTCTATGCGTATTTCAGGAGTATAACACATCTCTGGAATGTCTGAAAGAAGCTCTTTTATTCCACGTCCTGTTTTCTTCATTATTTCGATTAGACGGAATGTTGTATACATAGCATCATCGTATCCAAAGTAATCATCTGCAATAAAGATATGCCCGCTAAATTCACCTGCAAGTAATGCTTTTTCTTTTCTCATCTTATCTTTTACGAGCGAGTGGCCTGTCTTCCACATAACAGGATTACCTTTATGCTTTTCTATATCGTCGAACATTACCTGTGAACACTTTACATCACCGATGATTGTAGAGCCTGGTTTTCTTTTAAGGATATCCCTCGATAGTATAATCATAATCTGGTCACCCCATATAATGTCTCCTTTATTGTCAACAATCCCTATCCTATCAGCATCCCCGTCATATCCAACGCCGATGTCTGCTCTCTCATCTTTTGTTTTCTGTATCAAATCCTTTATATACTCAACAACAGTTGGGTCAGGGTGATGATTAGGGAACCTTCCGTCAGGCTCACAGTAAAGACAGATTACATCGCATCCCATCTCCTCAAGGATTTTAGGCACTACAACACCGGCTGTGCCATTTCCTGCATCAACCGTTATCTTTAATCTGCGGTATTTTTTATCAGAGAGATATGAAAATCGTTCTCTCATAAAATCTGTATAAGCTTTTATGATATCAAAATCTGTAACCTTCCCTTCATGATTACCTTTATACCACTTGTTACTTTGTAAAATTTTTTTTAAATTCTGTAGTTCCTCTCCAAATATTGTCTCTTTGCCTATACTCACTTTAAAGCCGTTATATTCAGGAGGGTTATGACTTCCTGTAACCATAATTCCGCCGTCAAGATTCAGATGGTAAAGTGAGAAATATTGAACTGGAGTTGGACAGAGTCCAATATTATATACATTAATTCCTGTTGAGATAATACCTCTGATTACATTTCTGGCAAACGATTCAGAGCTGAGCCTCCCATCTCTTCCAACGCTCACCTGTCTTGCCACAGGATTCACATTTCTGAGGTATGTTCCGAATGCCTTTCCAAGTAGAAATACAAAATTCTCTGTAAGGTCTTCTTCTACAATTCCACGTATGTCGTATTCTCTAAAAACCCTGTCAATCATCATTTGATTAAAAACTAGATCAAGCGATAAAAAGTTGTCATTCCGAGGTAGCGAGGAATCTCGCTACTTCTTACTGCTCACTATTTTAGACATTACCCATTCCATATGTTCCACATACCATCTAACGGTCTTTTCAATTCCCTCGTTGAAATCTGTTCTGCTCTTCCATCCGATTTCTTTTGTTATCTTGTTCGAATTCAATGAATATCTGAAATCATGACCTGGCCTGTCCTTTACAAATTCGATAAGCTCATCAGATTTTCCTAAAAGTTTTAGGACTGTTCTGACGACCTCTATGTTCCTTTTTTCTATGCCACTTCCGATATTGTATATCTCTCCTGTTCTACCCTTTTTCACTATCTTAAAAACTGCCTCAGCACAATCAGTTACAAACAGCCATTCTCTTATATTCAGTCCTTTTCCATAGACCGGCACTTTTTTATTATTCACTGCATTTATTATGATTACAGGAATCAGCTTTTCTGGATACTGCCAGGGGCCATAATTATTTGATGGTCTTACAGTTATCACAGGAACGTTGTATGTTCTATAATATGCCCTTCCGAGCATGTCAGCAGATGCCTTGCTGACTGAATACGGTGAATTTGGATTCAAGGGAGTTGTTTCGAAAAACTCGCCATCTTCACCAAGCTCTCCATATACTTCATCTGTTGATATATTTATAAATTTTTCTACTCCATATTTTCTTGAAACATCCAGCATAACCTGCGTGCCTTTAATATTTGTATCCATAAATGGTGTTGCATCTTCAATGCTCCTGTCAACATGGCTTTCTGCAGCCCAGTGCACAACAATTTCAGGTTTTGATCTTCTGAAGATATTTTCAACTTTTTTTCTGTCTGTCACATCAACTCTGTGGAATTTTATTAAACCCCTGATCTCTTTTAGTCTCTCAGGATCACCTGCGTAACTGAGTTTATCAATAACAATGATTTCATATCCATTTCTTACTCCCTGCCTGACGAATTCACTACCTATAAAACCAGCACCGCCTGTAACCAAAATTCTCATATTCATAATCCCTCATTTCTGTAGTGCTTCTCTATATATCTTTCTATTCCCAGTTTCCAGTCCGGTATAGCAACATTTAATGCTTCTGAAAGTTTACGATTTGACATTGCAGAAAAAAAAGGCCTTTTTGCAGGAGATGGAAAGTTATCTGAATTTGCTGGCAGCACCAGATTATCCATACCAAGACCTTCAAGAAAGTAGCGCGCTACTTCATATCGAGAGCCATAGCCACTGTTAGTAAGATGATACAGTCCTCTCAGGCCCTTATTTATAGCAAAAATTGTGAGATTTACAATATCTTCTGTATATGTCGGAATAGAAATCTGATCACAGACAATCTTCAAAACTTTCTTCTTCTTCGCCCATTCGGATAATTTATACAGGAAATTCTGCTTGCCTTCTCCGAAAACCCAGCTAACACGGAATAAGAGATAGTCATCTGACTCCTGCACTAAAAAATTCTCACCATGCAATTTGCTCTCACCATATTTATTAATCGGGGCTGGCTCATCATCTTCAGTGTAAAAATCCTCTTTCCTTCCATCAAAGATATAATCTGTGCTGTAATGAACAATTAATACCCTATTTTCTTTACACACCTTTGAAAGAATCTTTATTCCATCAGCATTTACTTTGAAGGCTGTTTCAGTCTCCTCATTTTCAGCCTTATCAACAAAATTATATGCTGCGCAGTTCAGCAATACATCTGGTTTATGATTTGAAACGACTTCATTCACTTTTTTTTCATCTGTTATATCAAGGCTATCTTTGCTTAGTGCTGTGAATTTATATGAGGATTCCTTCAGTTTATTCAGAAATTCTCTTGCAAGTTGTCCATTAGCGCCTGTGATAAGGAATTTCATTTACCCCTCTTTATTACATAGTGACCTGTCAGTCAAATATCTTTACTTCTTTACTGATTACTCAAAATTAATATCAGCCTCTTTTAAACGAGGATGTTTTGCATCCTTTTCAGAAAGGATAGGATTATGCAAAGGCCAGATTATGCCTATTTCAGGATCATTCCATATAATCCCTCTATCATCTTCAGGCGAATATTCCTTTGTGCATTTGTATATAACGTCTGCTGTATCACTCAATACAATAAAGCCATGAGCAAAGGCAGGAGGGATATACAGCATATAGTTATTTTCATCAGACAGTTCCAGTCCTATCCATTTCCCGAATGTCTCTGAACCTTTTCTAATATCCACTGCAACATCAAATATTTTTCCCTTCAGACACTGGACTAATTTTCCCTGTGCATTGGGATTCTTCTGATAGTGTAATCCCCTCAATACTCTCCTCACAGAACTTGAACAATTATCCTGAATAAAATTCTCCTTTATACCTGCTTCGGCAAAATCTGAGTATTTATATGTCTCCATAAAATATCCACGATTGTCCTTAAAAATCTTTGGCTCAATCAAAATTACTCCTGGAATTTCGAGTTTTTTAAATATAAATGGCATGATTACCTATTATTATTTGACTGCTCTGATAAGGTATTTCCCGTATTCGTTATGGTTGAGATTCTGGGCAAGTTTCAATATCTGATCTTTATTAATATAGCCTAATTTGTAAGCTATTTCTTCTATACAGGCTATCTTCAATCCCTGTCTTTTTTCGATTGTGGCAATAAATTCTCCTGCTTCAAGGAGACTCTCATGAGTTCCTGTATCAAGCCATGCATAGCCTCGTCCCATAAGTTGCACCCTCAGTCTTCCCATTTGCAGATATTCCTTGTTTACATCTGTAATCTCAAGCTCTCCCCTCAGTGATGGCTTTATTTTCTTTGCTATATTTATTACTTCATTATCATAGAAATACAGTCCTGTGACAGCATATTTTGACCTCGGCATTTCTGGCTTTTCTTCCAATGACAGGACTTTTCCATGTTCATCGAATTCAACTACACCATATCTTTCAGGGTCATTGACATAATATCCGAATATAGTAGCACCTCCACTTTCCTGCACATCTTTGACTGCCTTTTTAAGCAATTCCGTTAATCCATGCCCATAAAAAATATTATCTCCAAGCACAAGGCAGACAGTTTTATCTTTTACAAAATCCTCTCCTATAATGAATGCCTCTGCTATTCCACCTGGCCGTTTTTGTTCTTTATATGAAAAATTAAGCCCTAAATGAGAACCGTCACCGAATATATTTATAAATCTTGGCAGGTCATGAGGAGTTGAAATTATAAGGATATCTCTTATCCCCGCGAGCATCAACACAGAGAGCGGATAATATATCATCGGTTTATCATAAATTGGCAACAATTGTTTGCATACACCTATTGTTACAGGGTATAGTCGTGTCCCGCTTCCACCTGCTAATATAATACCTTTCATAATTTCTTATATTAGCTGTTTAGCATACCAGCCATCAAGCCTTTTTATTCTAAAAACAAGCTACCGCCCTTCATGTTTTATAAGAACATGCTGTTACTTTTCATACCTGAATTTCAAAAAATAAACCTCAGGTAATTTTTTAACAGGCTTTAGTTACTGCCTGCTTTATCTAAGAGACTTACGTCAAGCTCGACTTTGTAATAAAGTGTATCAAGAAGAATCATAACTCGCTCCGGACCTCTGATTTCCCTTTCGAAGATGCCATAGAAATTCCTGAATGGTCCATCCTTTATCAAAACTCTATCGCCTGCTTTGAAATGCTGAGGACGTGGAATAATTATATTGCCTTCGGTCATTCTTTCTTTTATGGATAAGATAATCTCCTCATGTACTGTGATGGGATTATCTTTACCAACTATGTAACGAACTCCTCTTGTATATTTTATGAGATGAGAATATTTATCTTTATCGAATTCTGCAAATAAATAACATGGGAAAAGTGGCTCGATAACTTCGACAAGTTTTTTGCTTCTGAATTTTTTTAACCTGATCTTCGGGTTCAGCACCTGTATCCCGATGTCCTGAAGCCGAACAGCAATACCATCCTCTTTATTAGGTTTTGTATATATCGCATACCACATCTATATGTCTATGATAACACCGCCCTTTCCCCATCTTCAAATATTTAGAAATTCTCCTAATCTGACGTAGCAATCTTTTCTCGAAATACAGATTCTGCTCCACCCTAATCCTCTTCCTTCAAGGATGGAGAAATGATTCTCGAATTTGCAACAGATATACCAATAATAGCTGAGAGCAATAGTGCGTTTGAGGGTATATGCAGATTAAAATCAAAAAAACTGTGGACAGCTATGGTAATGACTGAAGCGAGCAGGGATAAATTTATAATACCTGATTTTGAATCCCAATCAGTTTTTAATAAAATACGTATATAAAAATATAAAAGCAGAAGAAATAATAATATACCAATAACACCGCATTCAAGCATGAACTCGATGTAATCATTATGTGCATGATCGTAGATTGTTGAAAATGATTCTTTTGAATAGAGAGGGTATAGATAAATAAAAGTGCCCATTCCACTTCCTGTAAGATAAAAATCCTTAAAGGCGCTCATTGTCTCTGACCAGAGCTTGAATCTTGCTTCTTTTGTAATATCTGTCTGATAAAACCTGTCTATAACAGGATCAATCCCGAGATAAAGTAGATATAAAAACAGGATAAAAAGAAAAACTGGTATAACCAGAACCTTTTTTCTCCTGAGCTTATTCCAGAACAGGAATAATGTAAAGATACTGACACCTGCAAAAAAACTTATGATGCCTGCTCTCGAAAGCGAGAGGAATAAAGATACAGCCATAATCAGTCCGAGGAATCCAAATAATATTTTTCGAGCAAATCTCTCACGCGTCAAAGCAAGTCCCAGACTTAGAGGTATGAGCATCCCCATCAGACCTGCATAGTGGTTTCTGTTAACAAATGGGCCAAATGGCGTTCCTCCAGTTGTGAGTTCTCTTAGCCAATAGATTTTTCCGTTCCATGTAGCCTTTTGTATAATGGCAAAAACAGCAAGTGCAAAACCAAAATAACACATGATTTTGAGCATTCTCTCAAGAGACATTCTATTTCTTATGCTCTGTATGATAAGGATGAGAAAAACAAAATAAGAAAGACTCCTAACAAACTCAAATTTTGTTTTATAGGTGTAAAGACTTATAGACATTGAAGGAACTTTTTCGACTGAATAAAATGAATAAATCTCATAAGATTTCGGAGATATAAATCTCAGGAAAGGTGCTGGCATAGGTAATGTCTGGATTAATATATAAGCAATGAAACCTAAAAGGACTATCAGTAAATATTTTTCTTCTTTTACCTGTTCCCTCTCAGGATTTTGATTGGCGTATTTATATTGAATTATGACAATCAGATAAAAAATAAAAACAGTAAATATAGAAAACTCAACTATAGTTAATGACCATATCTCAACTGCTCCAAAACTGATTACAGAAAAAATAAGTATTATTAACAGTATATATACTATCTTTGTGTCAAGCTGATTCCGTCTATCCATGCACTCCCGCTTATCTTGTTATCAAATTTATGTGACCTATCCCTGCGTATCTTAACGATAATTGCATTGCATTCAGGTGGTATATTAAATTCCAGATTAAGCTCCTTCCAGAAATTTGTCCCTGTTAATATATCAGAATTTTTATTAAATCCTTTACAATCATGCCCCTGAACTGAGAGGAAAAGACCGTTTGTAGTTGTTATTGAATTAGTTTTAATAAAGCCTGTCAATAAATAATTCGACCCCGGATTAACCCTGACAATCTGAGATGCGATTGTAATATCAGGATTCTGTGTGCCATCGAATGTAACACCAAGAGAATTTCTGCCTGAGATGTGGATGTCTCTATCGAGAAATACATCAACCCCTTTTGTCTCTGATACCTTCCAGTCAAAACCACCATTAAGAATATCAAGCTCAAAACTGCCATTCCAGAGAATTGATGTATTATCATTGATAGAAACCTTGAATCTATCATGCACATATTTATTCCAGATATTTTCAGCATCTTCATACTGATGATTCAAAATCATAAAATCAATATATTTTATGAAAATATCATCTTCTATTTTCAATCCATTCATTGTTCTCCAAAGATCTCTTGTCTCATTAATTCTATTTATTGAAATAAGATACAGGAGATAATTTTTGTAATAGCTATACTCAGCAGGTATAAGATTTTTAAGAATGTATTCTGAATTAAGCGGTATTTTCCAGACCATATCATATGCATCCTGCTGTCTGTCAGGACGCAGAACAATGAATTCCCTGAAATTCCTTATTGATTTCTCAATATCACCGGCTATCAGATATAAAACTCCAGCTTCCCACATAACAACCGGATTTTTCGGCATAATACTTATTGCTCTATTTATTGCATATTCAGCCTGTGCAGTCATACCTGCTGTTCTATATGCTTTTGCAAGATCGAGCCAGCAACCTCCCTGTAAAGGACAATGTTTTAAAGACTCTATGTAAAAACCTATTGCCTTGATGTTGTCAGGGTCTTCTGAATAATAATGATAATACCTTCCGAGGAAATAAGGATATGTAGCATTTCTTTTATCATAAGAGATGGCTGAATAAATCGCTTGTTCATTAACTTGTTTATTTGATTTGCTAATATAAATTTTACTGATAAAAGGCCCAACAATAAACCATATCAGGAAAAGATATATAGGAAAGATGAAAGATAGGAAGATAATCTTTTGCTCATTGATCTTCATTACTATAATAGTGTTTGTAATAATGATAATAGTGACTGTATCTCATTTCTGATTGGTTGATTGAGTTCAGCACAACTCCAAGAATCTTTGCATTTACTCCCAGGAGCAATCTTCTTGCCTCATGTGCAGCTTCTTTTGGTGTCTTACCTGATCTAACGACCATTACAACTCCATCAACCGATTGACTTATAATAAGCGGATCAGAAATACCGATAACAGGTGGTGTATCAATAACAACAAAGTTGTATATTGAATATAAGGCTTGCAAGAGTTCACGAAATCTGTAAGAACTCAAAAGTTCAGCGGGATTTGGTGGAACAGGTCCTGATGGAATAATATATAAATTTTCTATGTATGATTTCTGTATTAAGTCATTCCCGAATTCTATATTTCCTGAAAGAAATGTTGATAGACCAATCTTACTGCTATTAGAAAAAATACCGTGTATTCTTGGCCGACGCATATCTGCATCTATTAAAACGACCTTTGCATCAGACTTTGTAAGGCTGATAGCGGTATTAATAGCTGTAGTTGTTTTGCCATCTTCTCTAATCGGGCTTGTTATCATTATTATCCTGGGTGGTTTTCCACCGGTAGAAAGAAGCAAGAATGTCTTGATAGAGCGGTAAGCTTCTGCAATTGGGCTGTTCGCTTTCTCATGTGCGACGTATTCGATGGCAAGATTTTCTTTTTTGTCTGAATAATCAGGAATAAAACCAAGGGGTGGCAGGGAAACCCTCTTTTCGATATCCTCAGGTGTTTTGATGGTGTTATCAAGATATTCAGTAAAGAATGCGAGCCCTATACCTCCAAGAAGACCTACTACAAGAGATAACATGATATTCAATTTTTTATTTGGCTTATAAGGACTTTTTGGAATCTCGGCTTTGTCGAGAAGCTGTATATTGCTTGCAGTAAGACTTGCCGAAACACCTGTCTCTTTGAGCCTCTGAAGCAAACCGTTATATAATTCTTTATTGGTATCTGCCTCTCTTTTGAGGATCTGGTACTGAATAATACGCTGGTTCAAATCAAGAGCTTTATTTTTCTGAGATTCGAGGGTTGCTTTTAGCTGGTTTTCACGTTTTACTGCAACCTCATAATCCTTCCTGATACTTGTTATGAGTTTTCTGCTCTCTGTATCTATTTTCTTCTTTATCTGTGTTATCTGCTCTTTCAGCCTTACCATTTTTGGGTAATCTTGCTTGTAAACTTTTAACTGTTCATTATATTCAGATTCCAGTGTTGCTAATGTCTTCTTCAGTTCCAGTATAAGTGGATTGTTCATTATTACAGAACTCGACTCAGGATCATCAGAACGAATCTCTTTGTATAGAGCTTCCTTGCTTATTCTGTCTGATGTAGCCTCTGTAAGTTCTGAAGAGAGTTCAGATAGCTTTTTTGTAACAATATTTTCACTTTGAGTACCTTTTCCCTGTTCATCGGTCTTTTCAATGAATATGATCTCATTTTTTGCAGCATATTCATTGAGCTTTTCCTCAGCCTGCTCTACCTTCGCCTTCATTGTTTCAAGCTGTTTTTCAAGCCATGCCCTCGCCTGATGAGTAGCCTCAAACTTCGATTCAATGTTCAATTCTATAAAGGCTTCACCGATTGCATTTGATACATTTGCTGATAATTCAGGGTCATAAGATATAAAGCTCACATTTACCAGTCTGGATTTCTGAAGAGGGCTTACTTCAACCTTTTTGAGAAAAGTATCAATAACTCCTGAACTAATGCCATCTTCAAGTGGATCAATCTGTTTAAGAAGTTGACCGGAATTAGCTTCACTCGCATGGGCTTCAATCTTCTGAGGAGAGACAAATTCAGGATGTTCATTGAGTCTGAGGGAACGAATAACACGTTTTGCAAGATTTCTTGACTTAAGTATCTTATATTGTGTTTGATAATAGTCTTCTTCAACCCTCTCGAGACCAACAACATCTTTGAAACTAAGAATGTTTGGATTTTCTTTATCTATCTTAATCGTGATTGTTGATTTATATTTTGGTTTTGCAAGGAATGTCCCGATGGTCACTGTAGTAACAACAGCAATAAGAAAAGTAATTAAAATCCATCTGCGCCTTATTATAACACTAAGATAATCTCTTAGATGAACCTCTTCTTCTTTCGTCTGTATATAATCATAAGAAGGTATTGAAGATGTTAAAGGATATTGACTTGTTCTCTGGAGTGCCTTTTCTCTGTCTGACCTGTTTTCTTCTGTCATCTTATGTTATATCCTAAAGTCCTTTACCGAATGAAATAAAGCCCTTGATCGTGCTGATAAAACCGTTAAAGAAATTTTTAATACCACTTTTCGGCACAATTATTATGTCATTATCTGCAAGGACAATGTCTGAGCTCTGTCCTTTAGAAATCGCTTCGTAGTCAGCACGAATCACATCTCTTTCACCCTTTCCATTATCTCTGAATATCCTGATATCATTCAACACTGCATCAGGATTGAGACCATGAGCCATTGAGATAGCCTGTATGAAGGTTGTTCTTGATTTCAAAGTAAAAATACCAGGATTTTTTACAGCTCCGTCAACAAAAACAACCCCACCTTTTGGAATATTTATTACATCTCCAGCAAAGACAGGAATGTTTAGATCGAAATTACCATTTATCAACAGTTCATTAAGATCAATAACAAGTGTCTCAGTCCTGCTGTCAGGGATGTCCTTTGCAGAAGGACGAATAACGTAGCAGATATTTCCTGCTTCTTCTCTTAGCCCACCTGCTTGCATAAGCATATCAACAAGATATCGTTGTCCTGTAACAGCATATGTTTGTGGATTATTTACTGCTCCAATAACCGATATCCGCTGACTGCGATATTCTTTAACAAATACAGTAACAACAGTTTCCTGTACATATTTCTCAAGGCGTTTTGCAATCTCCTGTTCAAGTTCTGAAACAGTCATACCATTTGCCTTGATAACACCAACCAAAGGCAATGCTATATCACCCTGACAATTAACCCTTACTATCTTTTTCAGGTCATCAATATTATAAGCCTCAATTTCAAGAAGGTCTTCATGCCCAATACGATAATCCTCAATAACGCCGGACCTTGTTGCTGAATGTAACATGATTACTTCATTCAATTGTTCAGTCTTTTTTTTTGAACTGTAATCAATAATAGGAGGGGTTTTTGAAGCATATTCACTACTGCAACTGATAAGAAAAAATATACATAAAATAGCAATCTCGCTTCGAAAGATTAGATTGCTTCGTAGAACTCGCAATGACATCCTCATTGCTCGCTTTAAGTTATTAGATAACATGTTTTTATTTAATTATTCGTTTAAAAACCGGATGGACTACCAATCTCATGGTCATGAGTACGGAAAACATCGTAGAGGACAGTGGTTCCTGTTGTAAAAAATGCACCAGCAATCAAACCTTGCAAAATTCTTTCTTGTTCTGTTGCATAAGAAGCTGCAGAAGTCATTGATCCTTGCTCTCCACTAAAAAAACTATCTCCACTGTTCAGTATGCGTGCCTGCAACCCTGTTGGTCTGATACCTATTTTTCCTGAAATACTTCTGACATAGGTTCCTTCTTTAGTAATAGAGACTATACCCTGTATATTTCTAACTGGTGTTGCACCTGGCCCGGCTACAAGTGTATAAATACCTCCTATCTGATGCGAAACTGATATATTTGCATCTTTTGTATTTATGTTTAAAGATACAGCAGGAGTAATGTTAAAAGATATCGTTCCAGAAATAAGGTTGATTTCATATTTCCCGATCTGTGAATCCATTGATAACTCTGTATTGTGAGACAGGTCAATCCTTGAACCTTCTTTAGTATGTATGAAGGCAACTCCTTCAAGGGTCTTGAGTTTTGTATTCTTAAGCAATGGATAAACCCTTTGCATCTTAACCCATTTTCCAGTTGATGAATCAATGCTTACATCTCCTGAGCTATTAACTTCACCATATGCAAAAGTATCACTTGCTGTTACATCAGGGATAAGGATTAGGTTTAAATAACAAATCACTAATAAAATTAAACTTAAGTTGTATTTTCTTGTGACCATTTTTAAACCTCACTTATAAACTAAAGTTGTAATAAATATACATTCCACATCCCTCGACTGAAAAATCGAGTGCAAATAAATTCAGAATGAAAAAATTACCAAAACAGTTTTTAATATCCTTAAGGTTTAATAAAATATATAGATTTAATTATAGAAACGGATGAATAAATGTCAAGTTATATCTTTAAAATAAAGCTTCTGCTACAATTTTTAGCATGATTTTTGCTTAAATTTATTCGTATGATAAAGAAAAAAATAGATATTTACACATCTCCTTTAAGGCTAATTTTGTTAATAATCGCTTCTGTTTTTATAGCTGAGGCACTCATAATGCTCTCTTTATATATTTTCACCCCCACACTTCAAATCTGGATCCTTTTAGATGCGGTCCTTCTGACCATTCTTATTTCTCCTGCCATTTATTTTTTCGGATTCCGTCCATTAATTGCTCATATAAATGAACGTAAACGTGCTGAAGAAAATACACTTCACGCATTAACTGAACTCGACCAGATATTTCAGACTGCCGCAGATGGAATGCGAATTATTGATAAAAACTTCAATATCATAAGGATGAATAAGACTTTAGCAAAGCTTTCAGGTGTTAGTGCTGAAGAAGCAAAAGGGAAAAAGTGTTATGAAATGTTTCCTGGTTCTCAGTGCCATACACCAGATTGTTCTTTAAGCCAAATTCTCAAAGGTAATGATAGGGTGGAGATTGAATCTGTTAAGCAGCGCAGAGACGGCGTAAATATAGATTGCATAGTGACGGTGACGCCTTTCAGAGACTATACAGGTAAACTGATCGGAATAGTTGAGGATTTTAAAGACATCACAACTCGAAAACTGGCAGAGAAGGAAGTAAAAACTCTCAAGAAGCAAATAGAGTTTATTCTGGGAGCAACAAAAACGGGACTTGATATTATTGATTCTGAATATAACATAATTTATATAGACCCTGAATGGAAGGAAGTATACGGTAATCCGAAAGGCAGGAAATGTTATGAATATTTCATGGGAAGTAATCAGATATGCATGGGGTGCGGTGTAAAAAAAGCGCTCGAAACCAAAACAATAACTGTTACTGAAAAGATTCTGTGCAAAGAAGCAAACAGGCCAGTGCAGGTCACTACCATTCCATTTCAGAATGAAAAAGGTGAATGGCTGGTCGCAGAGGTGAACGTAGATATAACAGAACGAAAGAAACTCGAGCAACAGTTACTGCAAGCACAAAAGATGGAGGCTATTGGTCAGCTTGCGGGAGGGATTGCCCACGATTTCAATAATATTTTAACAACTATCATAGGATATGGGAGCCTTCTGCAAATGGAAATATCAAGAAAAAGCCATTTGCATACATATACATCCCACATACTGTATTCAGCACAAAGAGCTTCCCATCTTACACAAGCACTTCTTGCATTCAGCAGAAAACAGATTATTAACCCAAAACCCGTTAACCTTAATGATATTATTTTAACATTTGAGAAAATTCTTTCAAGAATTATCGGCGAAGACATCGAACTTTCAACTTCTCTTTCAGAAGAAGACTTGATCATCATGGCAGATGCAACACTCATTGAACAGATTTTAATGAACCTGGTGACAAATGCGAGAGACGCTATGCCTGAAGGAGGCAATCTGATAATAAGTACCGAAAAAACAAGAATAAATTCAGAATTTATACACGCACACGGTTTTGGAAAATCAGGATTTTATGCTCTTGTTTCAGTAAAAGATACAGGTTACGGCATGGATCTTAAGACACAGGCGAAGATATTTGAGCCATTTTTTACTACAAAGGAAACAGGTAAAGGGACAGGACTTGGTTTATCTGTTGTATACGGTATTATTAAACAACATGAAGGATATATTAATGTATATAGTGAAATTGGTAAGGGGACTATATTCAGAATTTATCTTCCATTAATTGACAAAATAATTGAAGGTGAACAAACTACTGATATCTCACCTCTTGAAGGATCTTTAGAAACAGTACTCCTTGCAGAAGACGACGTAGAGGTAAGAAGACTCTATAAACAGATTCTGTGTGAATTCGGATATGAAGTTCTGGAAGCTGATGATGGTGAACAAGCAGTAAGATTATTTCATGAAAATAAAGACAGAATTGCTCTAATAATCTTTGATGTGATTATGCCGAAGAAGAACGGGAAAGAGGCTTATGATGAAATAAAAAAGATAAATCCTAATATAAAAACAATATTTACGAGTGGATACACCGCAGATATTGTGCACAAAAAAGGGATTCTTGATGAAGGCTTAGACTTCCTTTCCAAACCTGTATCCCCACAGGGTCTTTTGAAGAAAGTAAAAGAGGTTCTTGAGAGATAACAGGAAATCATTAAAATTATTTTGGTAATAGCTTTGAGAAATCTGTAACCTCTGAGGCTTTCTTCCAGACTTCGTTTAAAAGAGACAACCTGTTCAGACGGATATTATCATCTTTATCCATAACCAGGACATTATCAAAAAAAGAATTTATATAATCCGTTAATGATGTGAGAATATTTATAGCTGAATCATAATCCTTCAAATCTAAACTTTCTTTAAGAATAGATGTGATAGAATCGAGTTTTTGAGCAAGCATTTTCTCTGATTCCTCTTTCAGCAGAATTTCATTGAAAGATGGCAGAGTCACTTTCTCTGGCAGAATGTTGCTAATACGTTTTATAGCTGTGAGAAAATCATTGTATTCGTTCTTTTCTTTAAATCTTTTCAGAGAGTCTAGCCTATTTTTTAATTGATTTAAATATATATCAGACGATAATGGTAAAGCTGATTGGACAATATCTGTGCTATAGCCCTGCTCCAATAAAATATTTTCAAGCCTGTTCTTGAAAAATTTAAGGATTTTACCTTTTATTTCAGCAGAGCCCTGAAGATTCTGAAAAGGCTCAAGGGATTTACTAACAAGCTCATTCAGTGTAACTTCGAAAGTCCTGTTGAGTATAATCGCCAGTATCCCGAGCGCCTGCCTCCTTAACGCAAAAGGGTCTTCAGACCCTGTAGGAGCAAGATCGATAGAAAAAAATCCTGCTATATTGTCAATCTTATCAGATATGCTGAGCAGTGAACCGATATCGGATTCTGGCAATTTTCCACCTGAATGTGCTGGCAGATATTGTTCCTCAAGTGCATTTGCAACTTCCTTTGTCTCTCCATTTTTTAAAGCATAGTATTTACCCATAACACCCTGAAGTTCAGGGAATTCTCTAACAACACCGGTTAGCAGATCTGTTTTGGCAAGCCATGCAGCACGTAGTAAAATATCCTTTGAAGAAGGAAGAGTTCTATCTGCAAGAAATTCAGCAACCTTAACTATTCTCTCTGTCTTTTCATAGAGTGTTCCAAGACGTTCATTGAAAGTAACTTTTCTGAGATCGTTAATCCTATCAGCAAGTGATTTTTTTGAGTCTTCCTCATAATAGAATTTAGCGTCTTCAAATCTTGCTCTGATAACCCTTTCAGCACCAGTTTTTACAGTATCCGAATTTTCCTTAGTGGTATTACTTATTACAACGAAATAATTACTTAACATGCCATCTTTTCCCTGAACCGCAAAATATTTCTGATGACCTTTCATGACTGTTATCAAAAGCTCTTTTGGAAGATCGAGATATTTTTCTGGAAAAGTCGCCAGAACAGGGACAGGATATTCAACAAGATTTATTACTGTTTCGAGAAGCTCTTCGTCTTCAACAGCTTTTTTATCAAGAGATGATAAAATTTTATCCATTCTGTCAATAATTATTCTTTTTCTCTCTTCCGGGTCAACTATTACATAATTGTTAGCAAGTAATTTTTTATAAGTAGGTATTTCTTTTATCTGAAAAGCTGCTGGAGATAGAAATCTATGACCCCTTGTTAAATTTCCACACTTTATTCCATCAATCTCAAAATTTATAATCTCATCATTTAAAAAAGCCATAAGCCAGCGTATAGGCCTTGCAAAACGTATGTTTCCATTGCCCCATCTCATAGATTTTGGTAAATGAATTGAAAGCACAATCCTTTTAAAAACTTCAGGCAGTATTTCCTGAATCTCCTTGCCTTTCTCTTCTATTATTGCAACTATATATTCACCCTTATCTTTTTTCTTAATTACAAGATTCTCCACATTAATTCCATGTGAATTTGCAAAACCAATTGCTGCTTTTGTTGGATTTCCATTTTCATCATAAGCCACTTTACGTGACGGTCCGTAAACTTCCTTTATTCTATCATCCTGCATCCTTGGAACACCTTCTCCAATAACTACAAGCCTTCGAGGAGTGCCATAGGTTTTTATTTTAGAAAATTGTATTTGATTTTCTGTTAAGATAGCCTTTGTATTTTCACCAAGCTGTTTTATAGCTAACGGTAAAAATCTGGCTGGTAAATCTTCAGTGCCTATCTCAAGAATAAAGGATGACTTATTGTTTATTATCTGTGACATAGTCATTGTCTTGCAAGTTCCTTTTTGAGCCAGTTTTCGATTTTTTTATTTATTGGAAACATTCCGAAATATTCTCTGTCTTTATTTTCTTCCATAGCTTCAACAATCATTTCATCAGGAATTTCTTCTATCATTGCTACTGTTTCTGCATAACCCATTGTTGTATGACACATGAGGAAAAGTGTTGGTTTTTTCTTAGCCATTTTATCTATATAGAACATATATCCTCGCAAAATTTTTTTCTCGATCTTACCGTCTTCGTTTTTCCTATACTTTGGTTCCATAAGTTGCTTGGGTTCTATATCCCATATAATATGCTCAATTACATGATTATCTACTTTGATATCACTTAGCGAAGCCAATCTGTCAAACATCATAAATCAACACCTCCGTCATAATTTTTTCTGTGGCCTTCTTTCTGGCACATTCTGATGTTTTATTTTATCTTCATTCCATTCCTTGGAGACATAAAGCCCACAGTAACAACTACCGTATTCTCTGATATCAGGATCCCTGTAAACACAAGGGCATATAATATCTTTATCCTCCTCTTTAATTCCTGAAGCAAGACGACATGGACACGAACGGTAACCATAGCGGGATTCATTGGTAAGAAGACCTTCGAGTATTTCTATTACATAATCTTTATCTTTATTCAACTGTATGCCCTGTGTTTGAGCATATTTATTCAGAACTTCATAAAGTCTCTCAGCGGTCATTAAATTCCTAAAGCTCCCTTTATAGCATCTTCATCAAACTCTGTAAAAACTTCTTCGACTACAAGAGTTGGATATGTTGCTGAAGGATTATACTTTTTAACCTCCTTTGTCATAAGCCACTGTTCACCGCTATCAAGTAAATCAACCTCAATTATTTCATATTGAATGTTATTTTCATCAAGAAATTTTTTTACCTTTTTACAGGTAGGACATGTACTCAATGCGTATAAACGCACTTTCTTTTTTTGATCTGTCATAAATTCTCCTTATATAAAATTTAGCATATAAAACGAGTTTCCTGAAAAGGCTTTTAAACTGCTAAAAATTCTATTTTACACTCAGAATTTTATTTTTTTCATCGAGAATCACTATCGTAGGTTTGAACTTCTTCAGTTCCTTTTCTTCAAGGTAAGCGTAACAAAATATAATTACTTTATCTCCAATTATTCCTTTACGCGCAGTTGGACCATTTAGACATATCTCTCCGACTCCTTTCTTCCCTGGTATTACATAGGTCTCAAATCTTTCACCATTATTCATATTGCTAACCATAACCTGTTCGAAAGGTTTCAGCCCCGCCTTTTCCATTATTATTTCATCGATGGTAATACTTCCTTCATATTCGAGCTTGGCATCTGTCACAGTTGCGGTATGTATTTTTGCTCTCAATATACATCTAAACATTTATTATCTCCACAAACTTATAATGTTCCTGTCGCAATCTTTTCTCAAAATATAAGATTTCGACCCAGATGCTTTCGGAGACGAAATAAATCTTTTTTACCAGATCTGGAACATTAATAATTTCATTATGCAAATTTTTAGCTATAAATTCAATCCTGTCAGAACTCTTTGAAAACTTTTGCAAGACTTTCACCACCGACATGCATCATAAATTCGTTAAAATATCCAAAAGGAGTGCATAAAACTTTATACCCTGAATTCATAAGCCTATCAGTAGCCCGTTTTATAAGCTGTTCAGAAAATTCTGGTGATGCCTTACTTGAAGACAGATGATTGAATGAATGTATGACCACATTCTTCGTTTTAAACTTTCCAGCAAGCCATTTTGTATTCTTTACAAATTTATCAAGAACGCTTTTTTCTTTCTCTTCGTCATCTTTTTCTGCATGAAAAAAAACTACAACTGCATTTTCTATGGAATCTTCCATCTCAACATCTTGAACATGTTGAAGACTCTTATATGCTGTCTTGAACCACCATTTATGAGCATAGAAAAGAAGAAGCTTCACTGGTTGGTTAATCTATGATTTTCGGCACGCGATAAAATTTATCCGTACGTGATGGAGCATTCATCAGTGCTTCTTCTTGTGGAATTGATTTAACCATTATATCATCACGCATGACATTGATAAGAGACAATACATGAGAAGTTGGCTCGATATCTTTTGTATCAAGCTCATTTAGTTTTTCCATGTAATCAAGAATACTACTCAATTGTAAAACTAATAACTCTTTTTCCTCAGATGTAAACTTCAGCCTTGCAAGCATTGCAATATGTTCAATCTCTTCCTTTGATATTCTCATAGCAAATTTTAAATTTTCTCAAGATTTGCAAATCTTACTGCAAGTCTCTTTATTCCTATTTTCGGGAAATTGATAATTACTTTGAGGTCTTCTCCATCACCATAGCAATCACGAACAACGCCAATTCCCCATGCAGGATGTTTAACCCTGCATCCAGTTGTGTAAAGTGTAAAAGTATCCTTAGGCGTAACTTTTTTCTTGACTGATGTAAGTTTTATAGTATGACGTCCTGTTATTTTTTCGATCCAGTTACAACATTCCCTCGGTATGTCTTTTAGAAATCTTGAAGGATCCTGATCCTGAACTTTCGAATATAATTTACGTTTGCTGGCACCTGTAAGCCATAGTAAATCTTTTGCACGTGTCATACCAACATATAATAATCTCCGCTCTTCAGATATTTCATCTTCATTATTTAATGCCTTGAAATATGGCAGTAAGCCTTCTTCGAGTCCGGCTATAAAAACAACCGGAAACTCAAGACCTTTAGCATTATGGATGGTCATAAGAGAAATATAATCATTATTACAAGTTTCATCCAGATTAGTAAACAGTGATACCTTATCAATAAATTCTTTTATTTCCATCCCATCAGCAGATTTTATCAGTTCAGAAATGTTTTTTAACTTTTCGTCATCGATTATTTCTGCATATCCTGATCTTTCAAAAATACTCTTTAACATATCCGAAGCATTTCTGAATTTTCCAGAAGCAAACATCTCGATAAGTCTAATGAATTCGGAGATCTTTTCCTTTACTGAAGCAGGGAAATTATCACCTCGCAACATAGCCTTAGATGTATTGAAGAGTGATAAAGATTTTCTCTTTGCTTCTTGTTCTATTCGTGACAGAGTTGAAGTTCCTATCCCTCGTGGTGGTGTGTTGATAATTCTTCTAAAACTTACATTGTCTCCAGAATTCAGTGAAAGACGCATATATGCAATAAGGTCTTTAACTTCTTTGCGCTGATAAAAACTCACAGCTCCTACAATCTTATATGGAAGTCCCTCTCTGTAAAGGGCTTCCTCGATGACCCTCGACTGAAGATTAACCCGATAAAATATAGCGAAATCTCTGTAACTGTATGTCCCTTTTAGATAGAATTCTTTAATCATACGAGCTATATACTTAGCCTCATTTTCATATGTGTCAAGCCAGCAGTAATGAACCTTTTCGCCACTACCCCTTTGTGTCCAGAGACGTTTATGTTTTCTTGTATTGTTCTTTGAAATGACAGCATTAGAAACATTGAGTATATTCTGGGTAGATCGATAATTCTGCTCAAGTTTTATAATCTTCACATTAGGAAAATCTCTGCTAAAATGCATAATATTATTAACATCGGCACCACGGAATTTATAAATACTCTGATCATCATCTCCTACAACACATATCTTACCGTGGGCAGAGGCAAGAAGTTTGAGTAGATAATATTGTGCATAATTTATATCCTGGAATTCATCAACAAGAATATACGAGAAATTCTGCTGATATTTTTCGAGCAATCCGGGATACTGCTCAAAGAGTTTCACTGTAAACATAATCAAGTCGTCAAAATCGAGAGCATTACATCTTTTCAGTTCATCCTGATATCTTACATATACTTTTGCCAGTTTTTCGTCAAAACCAAATCCGTCACCTGAGGAAAGAAATTTCTCAGGTCCTATAAGAGCAGACTTTAAGTAATTGATACGGGATACAATGCCCTTGTAAAGTGCTTCGTACATTCTGAACTCCTTCAAAATATGTCTCACAAGGGTACATTGATCATCCTCATCATAAATTGAGAAATTGTTTTCATAATTGAGAGCTTTTATCTCTCTCCTGAGAATCTTACTACACTGCGAATGAAATGTTCCTATCCATGAGCAATTGATATCTCTACATAGAATTGAGCTTATCCGTTCCTTCATCTCATCTGATGCTTTGTTTGTAAATGTTACAGCGAAAATAGAATCTTGAGGAATTCTTTTATATTTAACAAGGTATGAGAATTTATGTGTAATAACTTTTGTTTTTCCGCTTCCTGCGCCTGCAAATACGAGTAAAGGACCATCCGTATAAGTGAGGGCTTCCTTCTGCTGGGGATTTAAATCATGCATTAAGCTCTCCTTTGACATATTCATGTTAACAAATTTTTCTTTGTGAAATCTACTGTTTCCTTAAATAAAATTTTTTACTTTAAAAAACTTTAAAGTAAACCTATTCAACTGTAACACTTTTAGCAAGGTTTCTTGGCTGATCAACATCGCAACCCCTTAAGATTCCGATATGATATGCGAGAAGTTGAATGGGTATAGCCATTAATACTGTTGAAAGATAATTGTTTATATATGGAGTAACAAGACAATAATCCGAAAGCTCGCATGCATTGTCATCAACACTATTTGTGATTGAAATAATCCTTCCTCCCCTGCTCTTAACTTCCTGAATATTTGCAATTATCTTTTCATATAGATTGTCTTTCGGGGCAATAACAACAACAGGAAGTTCCTCATCGATTAAGGCTATAGGCCCATGTTTCATTTCTCCAGCAGCATAACCCTCTGCATGAATATAGGATATCTCTTTCAATTTTAATGCGCCTTCGAGTGCTATTGGATAATTAATTCCTCTGCCGAGATAAAGAAATCCTTTCGCTTTGAAAACTTCCTTTGCAATTATCTTAATAGTTTCGTCATTATTCAAAACCTCTTCCACTTTCCCAGGAAGTGATAAAAGCTCAATCAATAACTCTTTTGATCTGAGATTAGATATGTTACCTCTAATCTTCGCAGCAGCAATGGCAAAAAGATAAAGCCCTACGATCTGCGAGGTAAATGCTTTTGTAGATGCTACACCTATCTCCGGTCCGGAATGTGTATAAAAAACTGCATCAGCCTCCCTTGATGAGGTACTACCAACAACATTACATATGGTGAGTGTTTTCGCCCCAAGTTTTTTTGCTTCACGTTGAGCTGCAATCGTATCTGCTGTCTCTCCTGACTGTGTTATTACAATCACAAGGCTATCAGGTTCAATTATCGGTTTTCTATAACGGAATTCAGAAGCAATATCAACTTCAACAGGGATTCTTACCATTTCTTCTATCATGTACTTCCCGATCATTCCTGCGTGATATGATGTGCCACAGGCTACAATGAATATCTTCTTAATATTTTTTATGTCCACTTCATTCAGGCCAAATTCTTCAAGATAAATATCGCCGGTCTCAACATTAAATCTACCCCTTAATGTATCTGCGATAGCTCTTGGCTGCTCATGTATTTCTTTAAGCATAAAGTGTTTGTAGCCACCTTTTTCTGCCATCGAGGCACTCCACGAGATAGAGTGCACCTGTTTATTAATATGCTGACCATTTAGTGTCGTAATATTCACTCCATTAGGTGTCAATACTGCAATCTCTCCATCATCAAGGAAAATAACGTTTCTTGAGTAATTCAAGAAAGCAGGCACATCAGATGCTAAAAAAAATTCTCCTTCTCCTAAACCAACAACAAGAGGACTATCTTTTTTTACTCCGATGATTTTATTAGGCTCATCTTCTTTTATAATAGCGAGCGCATATGTTCCTGTAATATTCTTAAGAGCCTCTCTAACCGCTTCCTCAAAAGGAAGGGTTCCTGCATAATCAGCAATAAGATGACAGAAGACCTCTGTGTCAGTTTCTGATGTGAAATTGTGACCTTTTCCAATTAATTCTTTTTTTAGTGAAATATAATTTTCTATGATTCCGTTATGTACTAACACTATACCCTGAAATCTATGTGGGTGTGCATTCTCCTCAGATGGCTTTCCATGGGTAGCCCATCTCGTATGTCCTATAGTTGTATGACTTGTTGGATTTTCACGTTCGATAAGGGCAGTTAACTCTTTTATTTTTCCAGTTCGCCTTCGAACCTCGATTCCTTTATTAGAAAAAAAAGCGATACCTGCTGAATCATATCCTCTGTATTCAAGACGTTTAAGACCCTCGAGTACTATAGATACTGCATTCTTCTTCCCTATATATCCGATTATACCGCACATATCAATAGTCAATAGTCATTAGTAAAAAATAAATGGCCAATGACTGATAACCGATGCCGTGTAAAAAAAATCCAATGTTATCTTTTCTCACTCTTTTTAACCTTTAACTTTGAACTTTGAATTTTTGACTTTCTTCTAAGTGCCCAGCCTTCAATATTTTTCTGTCCCACCCTGCTGATTGCCAGAGCTTTCTGAGGAACATCTTTTGTTACAGTAGTGCCTGCTCCAACATATGCACCTTTTCCAATCCTGACAGGTGCAATAAGTTGAGAATCGCTTCCTATAAAGACTTTATCTTCAATATTGGTAACATACTTTTTGTAGCCATCATAATTACATGTTATAGTGCCAGCGCCGATATTCACGTTTTTTCCTATTACGGAATCTCCAAGGTAAGTAAGATGCAAAGCCTTTGTGCCAGAACCTATCTTTGACTTTTTTACTTCAACAAAATTGCCTATTCTAACATCCATTCCGATTTCTGATTGTGGCCTTAAATGAGAAAAAGGTCCAACAGAAGCTCTCTCCATAATAATTGAATTTTCGATAAGTGTTGAATCTTTTATAATTACATAGTCATGGATTATGCTATCGATAATCCTGACATTAGGATAAATTATACATTCTTTCCCGATCCTCGAAGTTCCTTCAATATATACATTAGGATAAATTGTGGTGCCTTTACCAATATTAGCATCAGTCGATATATATACTGCCCCTGAATCAATAAAATTAACCCCTCTATCTCTAAATTTCTTTACGATTCTTTCTTTTAAAGTTTTCCTTGCTCTTTCAAGTTCATTCGGGGTATTTACACCTGTCAATTCATCCTCTGAAGCAATACTAAAAGCATCAATCTTCAATCCTTTCTCTTTTGCAAGATAAACAATATCAGTTAGATAATATTCGCCTTTAGATTTATTTATTTTTATTTTGTTAATAAGTTCTAAAGCATTATGCTCAATTGCATATATACCGCTGTTTACTTCTTTTATTTCTTTCTGTTCCGATGTCGTATCTTTTTCTTCTATTATTCTGATGATATTTCCGCTTGAGTCTCTTAAAATTCTTCCATATGAAAAAGGTTCGCTGGATAAAAACGAAAGAACGGAAAGAGAATTCTTTTTCTTTTTGTGAAGAACGAGAAAATTCCGAATAGTTTCTTTAGTGATTAGGGGGGTATCTCCGTTTACAACAAGAACTGTTTTTCTGAACTCTGTAAGATAAGGGAGAGCTTTTTTCATGGCATCTGCTGTGCCTCTTGCCTTTTTTTGAAGAACAAAAAGTATCTTTTCAGTATCTGTAATATGTTTTCTTATTTTATCACTATTCTTGCCTACTATAACCAGAACTTTTTGAGGCCCGAGTCCTTTGAGCACATCGAGAACATGCTGGAGCATAGGTTTACCATGTATTAAATTGAGAACTTTAGGAATTGAAGTATTCATTCTTTTTCCGAGTCCAGCAGCTAAAACAACAGCAACAATATGCATTATGATACCTCTGGTATCCTTTCAGGGGCTGTTATTCCCCCTGAAAGGATAATTTTTACTCCGTCATCTATAGATATACTGGTATAAAATACATCACTCTCTTTGAAAAGTGCTATTTCGCCAAAATACAGATGATTCGTTGGAATGTAAACAGCCATCATACAGATTTCAGAACCGTCTTTCCCTTTTAAAACAGTGCTCTCCTTCGTGAGGAAACCAAAAGCAAAAACACCGGGTCGTGGATACTCTACAATAACAAATTTTTTGAAAGAGGCACTTTTACTCTCTGGAGAAAAGGCATCTACAAGTTGCTTAATCGCAACATAAATGCTTTTAAATACAGGTATCTTGAGCATTAATTTTTCAGTATATTCTATCACCTTTTTACCTATAACATTTGTTGATATAACACCCACAATAAATATAAGAATTATTGCAGAAATAAAACCTAAGCCAGGGACATGATATCCCAGAATTTTAAAATAAATTGGTTCAAGAAGCCCGTCAACAAAATTAAAAAACCATATAATAATAAGAAGGGTAATAATAGCAGGTATCGAGATGAGGAGGCCTGCAAAAAACCTTCGCTTGAAGGTTGCACGGATTGATATGCGCATTGTCAATCTATAACCTTTGCAATTACTTCGTCAGGGGCATCGAAGTTGGTATAAACATTCTGCACATCATCATGGTCTTCGAGGGCATCTATAAGTTTAATCATCTGTTCTGCCTGTTTTTTATCGATTGTAACATAATTTTTTGGTAACATAGTAACCTCTGCATGAGAAATAGGGATACCAGATGCTTCTAATAGATTCTTAACCTCATTAAAATTCTCTGGCGTAGTAATAATTTCGAAATTATCCTCTTTGGGGTCGTTTTTCAGATCTTCAGCTCCAGCTTCAAGAGCAGATGTAATAAGAGAATCTTCATTAACTTTTGTTTTATCAACAAGAATATATCCTTTCTTTTCAAACATCCATGAAACACACCCAACTTCACCTAAATTGCCACCGTATTTTGTCATTATATGTCTGATTTCTGGACTTGTTCTGTTTTTATTATCAGTGAGCACATACAGCAAAATGGCAACACCCCCAGGTCCATAACCCTCGTATATAGCTTCTTCATAAGCCATACCTGGAAGCTCTCCAGTTCCCTTCATTATAGCCCTTTTTATATTATCACTGGGCATGTTCACCTCTTTTGCCTTCTCTATAGCTACTCTCAACCTCGGATTACCAGATATATCACTACCTCCCAAACGGGCAGCAATAGATATTTCTTTTACAATTCTGCTGAAGATTTTGCCTTTCTTTGCATCAACGTGAGCTTTCTTGTGTTTTATCTGTGCCCACTTGGAGTGTCCAGCCACAATTTTTCCTCCGAAAAGATTTTTTGATTAGTTTGATCAAGAATATTTTATGATAATTCTATGAGAAACCTACTGTCAAGCCTCAATGCCGTATTCTTTTATTTTAGTAAGAAGGGTCTTATAGCTTACACGAAGGATTTCTGCTGCCCTGCTTTTATTACCTCTGGTTTCTTTAAGAACGTGCATAATTCGTTGTGTCTCTGCAACTCTTAATGCCTCTTTTGCAACAGCTTCTAAGGTTCCTTCCTCAGATAAAGTTTTATCATCATGTTTTGAAATAGTACTTGTATCGATAATAAAATGTTCAGATGTTATCATTTCTCCATCACATAGAATAACCGCCCTCTCAATCGTATTTTCAAGTTCTCTTACATTGCCTTTCCATCTGGAATTCATAAGGATATTAAGAGTATCCTTAGAGATATTTTTTACCGGAGTTTTTATCTCCATACAATATTTTTTTATAAAGTATTCTACAAGTAAAGGTATGTCTTCTTTCCTTTCTCTTAATGGTGGGATTTTTATAGGAAATACGTTCAACCGATAAAAAAGATCTTCTCTGAATTTCTTCTCTTCAACAGATTTTTCAAGGTCTTTATTGCTTGCCGCAACAATCCTCACATCTACTTTTATTGGCTTGACTGCTCCAATTCTCTCAATCTCTCCTGCTTCAATAGCTCTAAGTAGCTTTGACTGGATAGCCAGATCCATATCTCCAATTTCATCGAGGAAAATAGTTCCCTTATCAGCAAGTTCAAACTTTCCAAGCTTTTTAGCATCTGCACTTGTAAATGCCCCTTTTTCATGACCAAATAGTTCTGATTCAAGCAAATCTCTTGGAATAGCAGCACAGTTAATTGGCACAAAAGGGTACTGCTTTCTGTTACTAAGGTAATGTATCGCTCTTGCAAATAATTCCTTGCCAGTACCGCTTTCACCAAGTAAAAGCACAGTCGTTTTTGTTGGTGCAACCTTCTGGACAAGCTGTGCAACGTTAACAATTTCCTGACTTTTACCGATTATTGTTGGCAAACCGAGTTTTGATGCAAACTCTTCCTTTAATAAAATATTTTCTCTAATAAGTCTCTGAGTCTCAATTGCCCTCTTAATCAACATTAAAAGGTAATCTGGGTCAAAGGGTTTTGTGATAAAGTCAAAAGCACCGCTTTTCATGGCAGCAACAGCCGTCTCAATAGAACCGAAAGCTGTCATAACAATTACTGGCCTGAGTTGATTTTCTTCCTTGGAAGCCTTAAGCACATCTATACCATCCATTTTAGGTAGTTTAAGGTCAGTCAGGACAAGATCAATTGTTCCTTCTTTCAAACATTGTATCCCCTTCTCGCCGTCGCGCGCTAATATAACTGTATACCCTTCAGACTCAAGTATCTGTTTAAGCATCTCTGCCATTGATTCTTTATCTTCGATAATAAGAATATTTTCCATCTTCTTTATATCTTTGCTTCCCGAAGGGCTTCACTGCATGAACAATTTCTCTCAATAGGTATAATTTTAAGCAATTCCTTTAAAATATCCTTAATCTGTTGAGACCTATTTTTCATCATGTCCACTACCTCCGTAGCAGTCAATCTTTTTTCATTTATACCAGCAGCAAAATTTGTAACAATACTGATACCTGCGTAGCATATCTCTGCTTCCCTTGACAGAACTGCCTCCGGCATTGCTGTCATTCCAACTATATCCGCTCCTATAAGAGAAAAATATTTTATCTCAGCCTTTGTTTCAAGCCGTGGCCCCTCAACACAAATATAAGTTGCCGATTCTTTAACCTCTATTTTAGCATTCCTTGCAGCATCTAAAATCGCACTCCTCATTAAATTACAATAGGGCTCTGTCAGGTCAATATGTATTACCCCATCCTGACCTTCAAAAAAGGTAGATTCTCTTCCTTTTGTCATATCTATGATCTGGTCTGGAACAACTATTGTGCCAGGTGACATCCCTGGACTTATTCCTCCAGCAGCACCAATGGATATAAGTCTCTTTACACCAATATCTTTAAATCCCTGAATATTTGCCCTGTAGTTAATCTTATGGGGTGGAATGCAGTGCAAAGAACCATGTCTTGGAAGGAAAACAATATCTTTTCCTGAAAACTGACCAATTATATATTTATCTGATGGAGTTCCGTAAGGGGTTGATAGCTCTCTAACTTCATTAATAGTAATCCCTTCAATTTCATAAAGTCCACTACCTCCTATAATACCTATCATACTCTAATTCTAATTAAGATATAATTTCCATTTTTCATCATGAATTTTAACATATTCAACTATATATGAGATAGAGAATATTGTGTTAAATAATACACACACCATTGCTAAGGAACAACACATATACTCTTCTGAACTAACAAAAGTTATCGGGATATTAATTATAGTCTTTTATTAGAACCTCTTTTTAAGCCATTCTGAAGACAATTAATTGTCTTTAATTGTTAAATTGTTACAAAATTTTTTTTTGGCATTATATTTGCAGCTTTTTAGAGGTTTTAATTATTTTTTTAAAAATGCGATTACAAAGAACCATAAAACAAGAAATATGTTTCGATGGCATCGGGCTCCATACAGGCCGATATTCTAAAGTCTGCCTGAAACCAGCATCACGTGATACTGGTATTCTTTTTATAAGAAAAGACAAGGATACGGCAATAAAAGCATGCGTAAATTCTGTTACTGATACTGCATTTGCAACTACAATAGGTTACAATGGGGCAAAAATTAGAACTGTTGAGCACATTCTTGCTGCTCTGGCTGGGCTCGGTGTAGACAATATTATAATAGATGTATACGGCCCGGAAATCCCTATTCTTGACGGTAGTTCCGCTGAATTGACTAAACTTATTATGGATGCAGGAATTGCAAAACAAAGCAAAAAGAGACCTTATGTTCGTATAACAAAGCCAGTAGTTCTGACTGACGGAAATGCCGAGTTAACAGCACTACCTTATGACAGCCTTCGCATAACATACAGAATCCTTTTCAACCACAATCTGCTTGGCGAACAGAAATTAAGTCTGGACATGAATGAGGAAAATTTCCTGCTCGAGATCGCCCCTGCTCGCACCTTTGGATTCCTTAAGGAGGTTGAATCTCTGAGGGCAAATGGTTTTGCAAAGGGTGGTTCAATTGATAATGCCATAATACTTGGAGAAAATGGTATTTTGAATTCTACAGGTTTGAGATTTAAAGATGAATTTGTAAGACATAAGATACTGGATTTAATTGGTGATATGTCTCTGCTCGGTTACCCCATCTGTGGTCATATTATTGCAAATAAATCAGGACATTCAACAAATCTTAAATTCCTGAAAAAACTATTATCACTCCCCAGTCAATGGGAATTAATATCAGAAAAGGTTCATCAACCTATTCCTGCATATTTATAATTTTTCTTTTTTTTCAATAAGTTACAAATTATACTTGCTTTTTTTAACCAAAATAGAGTTTCATAATTATGAAGACCGCAAAAAGAAGGGCTGGAGAATTTCTCCTCCAGCCTTTAAAATCGTTATTCTACTTGAGACTTAAACTATTTCTTCTTTGCGGTCTTCTTTGCTGCTTTTTTCTTTGTGGCTGCTTTCTTTGTTGCCATTCAGTCTTCACCCCCTTTCTACCCGCATATTTATCATATGCGGGAGATCTTTTTAAAGTCTCCCTATTAAGGTTATTCTCTTACCTGACAAAATTCTCTTCAGATTTGCATCACGCTTTTTCTTTTTTACCTTATACTCATCTTCATCAACAACAGTACAATTGATTTTTAAATCGAATCTCTTCTCAAGGTCTTTAAGTTCCTTTGTGAGTGATAATGATGCACCAATTACAAAAAGATCTACTGTTTGCACATCATATCCTTCTGCATATGGTCCATAAAGAAATGCGGCTTTTGCCCCGGATGCCCTGAGGACTGCCTTCAATGCACCGGGCAAACCAAGAGATTTAGTAATAAGATTTTTTAGTTCAGAAAAAAGAGGTGATTCCTTATTAGCCTGGAAGTATTTCAGATTGACAATCTTCTCACTGGTAACAATACCCATTTTTTCGAGATTGTCAAGTTCCCTTTTTATACCGGAAGGATTTTTTCTGAGGAGCTTAGCAACTTCCCTTATGTAGAATTGTTCATCAGGGCTGTTCAACAGCAATGAGAGGACATCTGCACGTATTGATGATGAAAATAAACTTTTTAACATTCTATCACCTGTAAAAATTTATACAATAAAATTTTCTATTTGTCAACAAAAAAATTATATTTATGAACATATAATGCAAAATTGTAAACGATTCTATATTAGGAACAACTGTATATAAATCGTAAACTATTATATATAATTAGTCATTTTTTTCACTTTTTGAATATTCATCAGATCGTTAGATTCTGTCTTTTTCGGTGTTTCGAGTATCAGAGGGACGGATCTGAAAGTCTTGTAATTTATAAATTTACGAAGACCTGCTATGCCGATTTTTCCAATTCCGATATGTTCGTGTCTGTCAATATGTTTTCCGAGATCTGTTTTTGAGTCATTGAGATGTATGAGTTTGACATATTTAAATCCTATATATTTCTCTATATCGTTCGAAATATTATTAATCACTTTTGTCCTGCGTATATCATATCCTGCTGCAAACAAATGGCAGGTATCGATGCATATACCTGATATTAAATATTCATTTACTCCTTGAATAATCTCTGCGATATCTTTTATTGAAGTAGAAATATCTCCTCTTTCACCGGATGTATTTTCTATAAGCAAACCAGCATTCCATTTTCCTTTTTTTGCCACTTCATTCAACGCATCAATCGCTCTTTTCCTCGCAATCTTTCCTGATTCGTTTGATGCGCTTCCAGGATGAAGGATAACAAAATCTGCTCCAATTAAATCAGCCCTGTCCATTTCCTTTATGAGTAAACTGATAGACTTTTTATTCAATACCTTGTTTGAAGATGCTATATTAATAAGGTAAGAAGAATGAATATACACAGGTGTGATATCGCGTATTAATCTTAACTTTTTAAATAATGAAACATCTTCTTCAGAAAGTTCTTTAATGGCCCAACCCCTTGGATTATGAGAAAATATCTGAATAGTATTACATCCGAGTTCGTATGCCCTCTCCAAACTCAAATGTAAACCGCCAGCAATAGAAGTATGAACACCAAGCCTACGCATAACATATTATAAAAATATCATTCATTGAAAATAATGAATATTAATGTTTTGGTATTCAGTGAGCATAAGATAGTATCAAAAGTTTTTAAAAATGACAAAGTTGATAGTTCTGGAAATGTAAATATATTGACTTTCATATTAATTTTTGTTTATATATTAAAAATAAAGATATCTATAATCTTTTTTTATTTATTATCTTTTTTGATTGAATTAATTTTCTTATATAAATTATATTTTATAAAATTATGAAAGAAATAAAGATTGATTGTTATTTATCATTAGGGTGTCCTTCAGAACCTATGCTGAGAAAAAACATAGAAGAGGCTTTAATTCGTGAAGGCTTGAAAGCAGTGATTAATTTCCAACGGGTTGACAACTCACAGGCAGATGAACTGAAACTTAAGGGATCACCCTCTATATTTATTAACGGTATAGAGGTTCAGCCACTTAATATTGAAGGATTCTCATGAAGAATGTTCGTCGATGAGTCGGGAAGACTCATGCCTGTTCCTTCAGTAGAAACAATCCAAAAATTATTAAAGAAAGAAAGGAGTCAAAAATGGAAATAAAGGTTCTGGGGCCGGGTTGCCCGAATTGTTTAATGCTTGAAGAAATTGTAAAAAAAGCGGTTAAAGAACTCGGGATCGAAGCAAAAATTGAGAAGGTTAAAGACATGTTTGAAATCATGAAATATACTATGTCAACGCCGGGTCTGGTTATCAATGGAAAACTCAAACATAAAGGGAAACCACTTCCTGATCTCGAGAAGGTTAAATCACTAATAAAAGAAGAAGCATGATATGAAAGATCTTATAAATGTATTCAAAGCACTATCTGACGAAACCAGGCTAAGGATACTAAAGTTGCTCGAACACGGCGAATTGTGCGTTTGCGACATAGTAGCAGCGATAGATACCATTCAACCGAAAATTTCATTTCACCTTAGCACTTTAAAAGAAGCGGGTTTGATCAATGACCGAAAAGAGGGCAAATGGATTCATTACCGTCTTGCTGATTCTGACATCTTTCGCAGATACCTGATAATTTCTATCCTCGAACGTATTGATAATGAAATTCTTCAATCAGATAGAAAAAGGCTTGCTGAGTTTTTACTGAAGAAGCAGAAAAAAATAATAAATATAGACAGAGCAAGGTTAGTTTCATGATAAACATTATGTTCCTATGCACAGGGAATTCCTGCCGTTCACAGATTGCAGAAGGGTTTGCCCGAGAATTTGGTAAAGGCATACTGAAACCTTATAGCGCAGGCCTCAATCCAGCCGGACTCAATGAAAGAGCTGTAAAGGTGATGAAAGAAGTAGGAATAGATATCTCGAATCAGCAATCAAAATCAATAGACATGGATTTACTTAAAAAGATGGATATTATTATTACACTCTGTGACGATGCAGCAGAATCTTGTCCATGGACACCACCTGAAATCAAACGTATCCACTGGTCAATAAAAGATCCTGCAAAAGCTACAGGAACAGAAGATGAAATAATGAATGAATTTAGAAGAGTAAGGGATGAAATAGAGAGAAGGTTAAAAGTTTTTATTAGCGAGATACAGAATGGCTGAAGTAGTAAAAAGATTATCGTTTCTTGATCGCTTTCTTACCTTATGGATATTCCTTGCAATGGGCGTAGGGGTTGCTTCAGGTTATATGTACCCCCAGATCACTGATTTCTGGAATATTTTTCAGGTCGGGACAACGAATATTCCAATTGCAATAGGATTAATCCTTATGATGTATCCTCCATTGGCGAAAGTTCGCTATGAAGAGCTACCAAAGGTATTCAGCAATTACAAGATCCTTGGCTTAAGTCTTATTCAGAATTGGATTGTCGGACCTATTGTCATGTTCATTCTCGCAATCATTTTTCTCCAAAATTATCCTGATTACATGGTTGGTGTAATTCTTGTTGGACTTGCCCGATGCATTGCAATGGTGCTTGTATGGAATGATCTCGCCTGTGGTGACCCTGATTATGTTGCCGGACTTGTTGCTTTTAATGCTTTATTTCAAGTTTTAACCTATTCAATTTATGCATGGATTTTTGTAACAAAATTACCACCATTGCTCGGATTGCATGGAGTTGTAGTTGATGTTACCATTGGCCAGATCGCCAAAAGTGTATTCATATACCTCGGCATACCTTTTATCGGCGGGATGATCACCCGTTTCACACTTGTTAAATTGAGAGGTAAACATTGGTATCATGAAAAATTCATACCAAAGATAAGCCCCATTACGCTTATTGCACTTCTTTTTACTATAATCGTAATGTTTTCACTTAAAGGTGAATATATTATAAAACTTCCTCTCGATGTGATGAAGATAGCAATTCCTCTGTTTATTTATTTCGTATTTATGTTTCTCATTACCTTTTATATAGCAAAGAAAATCGGTGCTGATTATCCTAAATCCGCCACCCTTAGTTTTACTGCCGCTTCAAACGACTTCGAATTGGCAATTGCAGTAGCAGTAGCAGTCTTTGGAATTAATTCAGGTGCTGCCTTTGCAACAGTCATAGGTCCTCTTGTAGAAGTGCCTGTTTTAATAGGTCTGGTAAATGTAGCATTATACTTTCAGAGGAAATATTTCCCTGCTGAGTTTTGCCAGATTAAAAAGACTGAGCCGTTATGAATGGAGATTTTCCAGAAATTATAAGGAGGATTTAAATGTGTCTTGGAATTCCATCAAAGATAATTAAGATTGAAGACACAAATGCAACAGTGGACGTTTATGGCGCACATCGTAATATCAGTTTGCTTGTTATGGATGAGCCTGTGAACATTGGTGACTATGTGATTGTTCATGCAGGTTTTGCAATTAAAAAACTTCATGAGGATGAGGCCAAGGAAACCCTGGGATATTTCAAACAGTATTTAGAAGAATTAGAAAAAGAAAGTCGAGTAGATCCTTAGAGATAGTGAAAGAAAGATATAAATTCATTTTAATATTTATCACCTTTCTTACCTGCTATTTTCTGCCGATTGAGAACGCACGATTTACCAATGCAGTAAACGAATCACTGGCTTTGACCAAATGGTATGCACGGGAGCATGTTTTACTCTGCCTTGTGCCTGCTTTTTTTA